>JABDFZ010000073.1 GCA_013286325.1 Bacteroidota bacterium
ATTTTTTTAAACAATCATGAATATATTCCTTTGCTGTATTCAGGTCTGTTATATAACTTATCGCAGGTGATGGATCGTTATAAGGTTTTATGTTAAATGTGCTGCTATGATGGTCCCAGGCTAAAAAATGTCCTTTTGCCAGGCTGTATACATTTTTTAGAGTGGTATAAGGCTCAGGGATATGCCCCAAGGCCAAAAACCTTACAGACCATGTTGGTTCAGGTTCAATTGCCAGCCCCGCTTTTTTAAACGCCTTTATTTCCGAAGCAAAGCTTAACTGGCCATCATTTACATAATAATAAAGGGGCTTTACTCCGGCGGAGTCCCTTACCAGGTAAGTTACAGCCTTTTCAATGTCATATAAAGCAAAGGCAAACATGCCGCGAAATTTCGAAAAGGCCGAAATTCCCCAATGCAGGTAAGCTGCTAAAATAACTTCTGTATCACTGTCCGAGTGGAATTTCGCCCCTGCTTTTAACAGTTGCTCTTTTAGTTCAAGGTAGTTATAAATCTCCCCATTAAAAGTTATCCAGGCTTTTTGCTGAACATCTGCCATTGGCTGATGCCCGTTCCTGCTCAGGTCAATTATGGAAAGCCGGCGATGACCAAATGCAAGGTTTACATTTCTGTCTAAAAATATACCTTCATCATCAGGACCTCCATGTTTTAGTACTGTGCACATTGTACTAATTTTTTCGTTAATTTCTGCTATTGATAATCTTGTTGAGATTATTCCTGCTATCCTGCACATAAGTTATATATATTCATAGCTTCGCCTCGTAAGTCACATTGTTTTAAACGTAACTAGTTGCTTTTCAATAAGATGTGTTTTATATATAAATAATTATATAATGGCCTTAAAGTAAACAAAATGTCATTTAATGCCTATTAACTATAATATTAAATCTAAAATCTATCAATCAGTGATGCTGAGGCATTTACAATTATTGAGCATCCAAGGTTTTCAAGGCGTAAAGCCAGCTGTTTTTGCGAACGATAGGATATAACCTCGCCAATAAAGCCCTTTAATGGCCCTGCTTTTATCATTATTTTTTCTCCGGGTTGCAGATCTTCGGCAGTAACCTCTAATTCATAGGGACTTGCCATCAATAATTTAAGTTCATCTATTTGGCGGTCGGGCATTGATGCTATCTTACCCGAAAAATATATAAAGCGGGCCACTCCCTTTGTCATTAATACCTCTGTTTGTTCATGTTCTTTTATCCGAACAAATAAGTATGATTTAATAAATGGCTCTTCAGTCCACTTCCTTCTGTCGCTCCATTGCTTAAGCTGGCGATGTAAGGGCAAATAAGTTTCAATTCCTTTGTTTATTAATGCCAGACTAGCTTTTTTTTCGGCCCTGGGATTAGTGTAAACAGGGTACCATTTGCAGCTATCATTATTTATCATAACCATATTGCAGGCATCATTGTTTTTTAAACCAACGCCTTAAATCCCACCACTTGTTTTCATCTTTATCAACGTAATACCCCGAGCTTTCATAGCCTGTATAATCCGAATAATAGTAATACTTGGTGCCATAACTATCTCCGGTAAGTTTAGTAGAGTAGTACCTTGAATGTAGCAGGTCCTGGGCAAATGCGTTAAGTACTATTACGGTGTTATCCAAATGGTATTCCTGTGCTATTCTTTGTGGAATAGTGGCTGCATAAAATTTTGATTTTCCTGATCTGATGACGAAAAGATTGATGTCACTTGCCCGTATCAATGGTATTGCATCCGAAACCAAACCAATTGGAGCAGTATCTATCATTATAATATCATACTTTGATGTAAGATCAGTAATCAATTCGGTCATCCTTTTAGAATGTAATAGCTCTGATGGGTTTGGAGGTACTGGGCCAGAGATAATAAAGTCAAGATTCTCCTGATTTGAGTGGGAGATAATATCTTCCACCGTACATTGATGTGCCAGGTAGTTACTTAAACCCACATCATTTGGCACATGAAAGGTTTTGTGCAGCTTCGACCGTCTTAAGTCGGCAGCAATTAAGATTACTTTTTTATCAATAAGCGACAAGGTACTCGATAAATTAACTGCCACAAATGATTTTCCTTCGCCTGCTACTTCTGAGGTAACACAAATAACTTTACTTTTTTTCTCCGAAGCCAGGAAACTTAAATTTGTACGCACAGAACGCACCGATTCGGCAAAGATTGACTTGGGCTTGCTAATGGCCAATATTTGAGTACTGTACTCATCAATCTCTTCGGGAAATTTTCTTATCACACCAATAATAGGTATGGTGGTAAGACTTTCAATAGTTTCTTTATCGTAGATGTATGGGTTTAATATCCTTATTAAAATAATCAGTCCCAAACCAATTACAACACCAAAAATTTCCGCCGAACGCTGAACACTATGATCGTCGGGAGAAACAGGGTTATAATTAGGCTGGGCCATATCGATTATAGTGGCGCCGGGTAAAATCCCGGCACTGCTGATCTGGGCATCTAACTTCTTTTCAGAAAGGAAAGAGTAAACTTTATCATTAATATCAAAGTCCCTTTTTAAGCTCACCATATCACGCTCAGCAGCAGGCAACTCCGAAATCTGTTGATTAACAGCCCCAAGCTGGTTTTGTATGTACTTTAATTTATTTACAATTAAATCGTGAGTAGAGTTAATGCTGTTTAAAATGTTGTTCTTTAATTGCAGTATCCGCTGATCAACGTCCTGTATCGGTAAAGAGTTAGCGGTATATGTTTTTAACATACCCTTTTTCTCTGTAATAAGCGTATTAACAGCGGTAATGGCTAAGCCCAATTGCTGATGCTCATTATCTCCCACACTAAAATTGGGGAGCTCATTGTCGTTGTTTTTTATTACTTCCTGTTTAAGCTGGTCAATGGCAAGCAGCTCGATTTTTAATAATGAACTTTGCGACTCAAACTCCGTTGCTTTTGATAAAGCACGGGTTGATGCCGTTGGTACGTCCATTATATTTTTTTTGCTTTGATATTGTTTTATGGAATTGTCTGATCCTTTAAGCTCATTCGCCAAAAAATCTAACTGGTTATCAATAAACCTGATCATTTGCGAGGCCGATTGCGTCCTCTGGTTGCGGTCATAACTCAAATACTCCTTCATTACAGCATTTAGCACATCGGCAGCAAATTGCGGATTCGAGTCTGTTTCCTGTAAGGATATAATATTTGAGTTCTTAGCTGTTTCGCTGGTATGCAGGCCGCCTCTCACCCTGCCAATAAAATCTTCGGGAGAATTTAGCTTGAATAAATACAAAGCCGTCCGGGGTAAGTTTCCTGGGTTTTTAATGCTAAAAGCCGTTGGCCCTATTGTAAACGGGGTATTATAGCTATAGGTGTTTCTGATCTCTCTCCCCGAAATTTTATAGCTGATGCTAAAAGAATTATTATTGACTGGCCTGAAGGTGATCAGGTCATGAAAAAAACTTAAACTATCAAACTTAATAAGCTGAACATCGAGTGGTTTTTGCGGATATAGTTCGTTAGTGCGGTTAAGTATACGACCTACGATATAAAAACTGATGCGATAATCAAGATGTTTAATCGCATTCAGCAAAAGGGCCGAACTTTGCAATACTATAGTTTCACTCTGTATTTTAGAAATGGTGGCCCGGTCATTTGCTCCGGGAACACTTATAAGATCGGATATTTCTGATTTTTTTTCTTCAAACTTTATTGTGGCCGAAGTTGCATAAGTTTTAGGCGTATACCATAAATACACATTAGCAATGATCATGCTGATTGCAACCGATCCCACTATCCAGTACCACCTGCTCAGGAGTATTTTAGCAATCTTAAAATAATCAATCTCCTGATTAACCAGTTTTGGCTTTACCTTATCTAATTCTTCCATTTAACGACGAATAAGCGTAAGAATAATTAACGCAGTGTTAACCAGTAATAAGCCGGGTTGAAATACAGTTGAAAAATTCTGAAGGTTTTCGCTTCTTGCGGCCCGTTTATTTTGTGATATATAAACTATATCTCCGTTTTGAAGTATGGTTCGGGGGTCATTAACCGATTGTATATTACCAAGGTCTACCAAAATTACTTTTGGGTCTTTCTGAGTGCCCCTTATTATCTGTACGTTACTTTCATTAGCCTTATCTGTAATGCCGCCTGCTTCTCCAATCATTTCAACTAATGTGGTATGGCTCTTAACTAAAGGGTAGTTGCCCTGCGATTTAATTTCCCCAAGCATTGTTACCTTAAGGTTTACAATCTTTAACTCGATAATAGGGTTCACAAGCAGTTTTTGCCTATATGTGTCCTCTACCACTTTCTGAGCTTCTACACGGGTATACCCGGCAACTTTTATATGGCCTATAACGGGTAATATAACGGTTCCATCATCATCAACCTGGAAAGTGTTTGGATTTTCCACGGTATTTCCGCCTAAAACATTGGTGTTAATATGGGTAGTTGTTGGGTCATTAACAAGATATTTACTATCCTGTAAATTTCTTACCTGTAAAATGTCCTGCGATTTTATTCGATACTCATTTAAGTTGTCAGCATTTTGATAGGCACTGTCTGGAATGGAGTTTTTTTGTTGAAAAAGCACCTGGTACTGCTTGTTTGAACACGATGTGCAAATTAAAAATAGCCCTGAGATTAAATAAATATAAATTAGTTGACGCATAAATACACCGGCAAGCTGAATGTTTAGTTAGGTATCGATCCCAAATTTACATATTTTTGGTCTATTAAACAGTGTATTTTTTCCTAAGTGCAGGATTTAAAAATTTCTTTAATCACAGTTACTTACAATGCCGAAAGCACCATTAGCCAGTGCATGGAGTCTGTTATCGGGCAAAACTTTAGCAATATTGAGTATATAATTATCGATGGGGGATCGACCGATGGAACCATTTCAATTATTAACCAATATAAAGATAACATCAGCCATTTTATATCGGAGCCGGATAAGGGAATATACGATGCCATGAACAAAGGCATAAAACTGGCAACAGGTCAGGTTGTTGGTATGCTTAATGCCGATGATTTTTTTGCAGATGAAACTGTGTTAAGCACCGTTGCACTCGCATTTACTCAAAAAAATGTAGATATAGTGTATGGCGACCTGGATTATATAAAAGCCAACGGGGATATTGTGCGCAAATGGCGGTCGGGGGAATATATAAGAAAGAATTTTGATTGGGGATGGATGCCACCGCACCCAACTTTTTATTGTAAATTAAATTTATTTCATAAATTTGGTCTCTATAGCCTGGAATATGGAACTGCTGCGGATTATGAATTGATGCTGAAATTCCTGTATGTCAATAAGATAGATGCTTATTACATAAAAAAAGTAATGGTTAAAATGAAAGTTGGCGGAAAAAGCAACAAAAGTTTTACCAATCGCGTAAAAGGGTTATACTTTGATTTAAAAGCGATGCGGAACAATGAGATTTTACTCCCGTTTGTTACAATGATCGCAAAGCCGATGCGTAAGCTGGGGCAATACTTTTAAGTCAGGGCAGAAAATGTTAATATGTTAGTAAGAAGTAGCTGTGTAAATTGACAAATGTTGTTTACTTGCAGCGCTATTTAACTATTGTATAATTGGCGAAACGATTACGATGATGGAATTTCTGCATAATTACACTTTTATTTATTACATTTTTATCATTGCAGTTTCATTACTGATAACTTCTTTCGCAATACCTTCAATTTTACACGTAGCACGTTTCCGGCATTTATACGATGATCTGGGCCATTTCAGAAAAGAACATGACCACGGCATCCCGAGGCTTGGCGGAGTAGCTATTTTTGTTGGCTTCACAATAACTTCCTTACTATTCTGTATGACTGATAAGTCACTGCCTATAAATTATCTGCTTACAGCATGTATAATTTTATTTGCAATGGGTATTAAAGACGATCTGTCGGGCGTAAATTCAAATACAAAGTTCCTGATACAATTTATTGTTTGTGCAATATTGGTATTGCTTGGTAATATCCGTTTAACAGGTTTATATGGCGTGTTCGGAATTTACCAGCTGCCATACATTGTAAGTGTGTGCCTTTCAATAGTAATAATTGTATTAATTGTTAATGCTTTTAATTTAATCGACGGTATTGATGGCCTGGCAGCTACAACAGGTATTGTGGCTAATGGCGCTTTTGCCGCCTTATTTATAAACCTTAAGCAATATGAGCTGGCAGCAGTATCGTTAGCTATGGCAGGAGCTATAATAGGCTTTTTAAGATTTAATATAACACCAGCCAAAATATTTATGGGCGATACAGGTTCACTGCTTATCGGCCTGATCTCGGCAGTAATGGCTTTGAAATTTATGGAAGTAAATATGGGTCCCAATGGGAACCCGGTTACAAGCTATCCGGCCCCTGCATTAACGGTTGCAATATTAATCGGGCCGATATTTGATACTGTGCGGGTTTTTGTTTTACGCATATTAAACGGCGTTTCCCCTTTTAACGCCGATCGTAACCATATCCACCATCGTATGTTAAAGCTTGGGTTTAACCACTTACAAACCACACTTATTTTAACAGGTGCAAATATTTTAACCATTGCTATGGTACTGTTGTTAAGAAGCTATGGGAACTCTGTCCTTATCATCTTAATCATATTAATGTCTCTTACCTTTAACTGGATGATAACCTTTTTCATCCGTTCGAAAGAACGCGAAAGCCTCGCATTTCGTAACCTATTTGTTTAATCCTTTACGGTTAATATCTCTTAACTTCTTTCGGGGAATGAAAAGATGACACTTGCTAAACCATTTTTAGCAGGCTTTCAAAGTCCTTAAAATATTCCTGTTTTAAATTTAGTTAAATTTGCAGCCTTATAAACCACTAAAATGAGGATTGCTATAAATGGGTTCGGCCGTATTGGCCGCATTTTTTTAAGAAATATTTTAGACAGATCGGGTATCTCCGTTATTGCCATAAACGACCTTTCGGATACAAAAACGCTCGCACATCTTTTTAAATACGATTCTGTTCACCGTGGCTTTAAAGGAACTGTTGATTTCGATAACGATCATCTTATCATAAATGGTCACAAGATAAAAGTAGTCTCAGAACCCGACCCTTCAGCGTTGCCGTGGAAACAATTGGATATTGATCTTGTGATTGAATCCACAGGAAAATTTACATCAAAACAAGGCGCCGGGCTTCATCTGCAGGCTGGCGCGCGGCAGGTAATTATCTCCGCACCCGGAACCGATAAAAGCCTGCCTACGGTTGTACTTGGGGTAAATGACGGCTTGGTCGATCTCCGGTCACCAATACTGTCAAACGCATCGTGTACCACCAATAATGTGGCTGCAATGGTGAAAATATTGGATGATAACTGGGGTATTATTGATGGTTATATAACTACCGTACACTCCATGACGGGCGATCAAAACCTGCATGATGCACCACATAAGGATTTACGCAGGGCGCGTGCGGCATCCGGATCGATCATACCCACAACAACAGGGGCAGCTAAAGCAATTACTGCTATTTTCCCCCATCTTGAAGGCAAACTTGGCGGCGCAGGTATCCGGGTGCCGGTATTAAACGGCTCACTTACCGATTTTACCTGTAGCTTAAAGAAACAACCAACCGTAGAGGCTATTAACAACGCATTTAAA
This sequence comes from Bacteroidota bacterium, assembly GCA_013286325.1. Lineage (GTDB taxonomy): Bacteria > Bacteroidota > Bacteroidia > Sphingobacteriales > Sphingobacteriaceae > Mucilaginibacter. The sequence goes on from JABDFZ010000073.1 coordinate 7,623, forward strand.
CAGGCAGCAGCAGGGGCGATGAAAAACGTTCTGGAATATACCGAAGACCCAATAGTTTCAACCGATATATTAGGTAATACACATAGCTGCATATTTGATGCCCAGCTTACTTCAATTGTTGGCGGTCTGGTAAAAGTAGTAGGATGGTATGATAATGAAATGGGCTATTCAAGCCGCTTAGCTGACCTGGTTGAAAAAATTAGTTTATTAAGCTGATCAGATAAAATCTTCAAACCTTAAATTACTTCACATAAGTAATCCTTGCCACAGCAGCGGTAACAGGATAGTTTTTTTGGTTGTAATAAGTATATGATGAAAAGGTTATGATGTCGTTAGTTCTGTTAAGCAAGAGATTTTGCTGATCGGTGGCTAATTGATTTGAATTATAAACCTTTGAAAAAGTAAACGGACGATGAACATTTACCTTTACCACATCAATACCATTTATCACAGTGTCTTTTATCGATTTTAGCTTTACATTATTTAAATTATCATCAACATAATTAAAATTCGTTTGTCCATCCCCGTTAACTGTAGTAAAATCAAAAGCAGGTAGTGCCGATGTTTTAAAATCTTCCAGCAAATGTACAGCCGACGTTCTTTTATAAGCTTCTTGTAGTATGAAAATGTTTACATCTTCGTCTAACACTAACTTAAGGGTTCGGTCTGATACGCTGGTCTTAACTTTTTGAGCATATATTATAAATGCGGCCATGTGGATAGAATCCTCCCTGGTCAATTTATTTGAAGAATCAACAGGAGGTATAATTGGGGTGCCGCCGGGTTTTGTGTTATTGGCGGATGTACCACCGGGCGTAACATCGCCCTGCTTATTGCAGCCGAACAGTACTATACAAATTAAAATTATTGAAGCAATTACTCTCATAATAAATATATCTGATAGGTGATTTGGTTCAATACTGTAATACAATAGTTATGCTACTTTTACCAGTGGTTAATAAAAATCACAAAAAGGCTTAACTATTACTCAATTACAGGGTTTTTGCAACATACGGGGCTTTTATATGTATTTTAAATTAAATAGATTTGGGGAAATATCTGCACATTTTTGGGCAATAAAAATGAGATGTTTTTAAAGAAATGATAAAGTTTATTAAGGTTGAAGATCTGCTTCAGATCCGCAATGAAGTACTACGCGAGGGGAAATTAACACTCGATGAATGCCGGTTTCCATCAGACAATTTACCGGGCGCGTTTCATTTAGGGTATTATGCTAATGAAGAACTGGCCTGCATAGCATCATTCCACCCTCAAAGCTATGAGGGATTTACAGGTGCAGGTTACCAGCTGCGCGGCATGGCTACGGCTGAGCAATACAGAGGCAAAGGTTTTGGAAATCAACTACTCAATTTTGCAATAGTTTACCTGCGCGGGCAAAAAGCAAATTACCTGTGGTGTAATGCCCGTAAAAAGGCAGTTCAGTTTTATTTAAATATGGGGTTTGAGATTATTTCTAACGAGTTTGAAGTGCCTGTTATCGGCCCTCATTATGTAATGTATGTTAAGATTCAGTGATTTTTTTATTAATTGAAACACCTTTTTAACTTTTACGTTCCGAATTAAGAATTAAATGCTGAATTTGGCGGCTCAGAAAAAAGCTTTCACTATCAAATTGCACCATACATTATGAAGACAATAGATCAAATTAGTTTTTCGGGGAAAAGAGCCCTTATCCGGGTTGACTTTAATGTTCCACTTGATAAGGATTATAATATCACCGATGATAACCGGATGACGGCTGCTTTGCCTACTATTAAAAAGATTTTAAAAGATGGTGGCGCAGTGATCCTGATGTCGCATTTGGGAAGACCAAAAGGTGGGCCGGAAGAAAAATATTCGTTAAAACACCTTGTACCTCATTTGGCCGATCTACTTGGTCAGCACGTTGAATTTGCTGATGACTGTATCGGTGCAGCAGCGCTTGCAAAATCAAAAGCATTAGGAAGTGGCGAGGTGTTGTTGTTAGAGAACCTGCGCTTTTATAAGGAAGAAGAAAAAGGTGATAAGGACTTTGCTGAAAAACTTTCAAAACTTGGCGACATTTATGTAAATGATGCTTTTGGTACTGCACACCGCGCCCATGCATCTACAGCCGTAATAGCGCAGTTTTTCCCTAATGCCAAATTTTTTGGTTACCTGATGGCCGGCGAACTTGCAAATGCCGAAAAAGTATTGAACGGCGCAGTAAAGCCATTCACTGCCATTATGGGCGGAGCAAAAGTATCCGATAAAATTGAGCTGATCGAGCGTTTGCTCGATAAAGTAGATAACCTTATTATTGGTGGCGGGATGGCTTATACTTTTGCAAAAGCACAGGGGGGAAATATCGGCAAGTCATTAGTGGAAGCTGATAAGCTTGACCTGGCCTTGAGCCTGATAGAAAAAGCAAAAACTAAACACGTTAACTTATTATTGCCAACAGATTCAATTATTGCCGATAATTTCAGCAATGATGCAAATACCGATAAGGCGCAAAATGATAATATAAAAGATGGCTGGATGGGCTTAGATATTGGCCCCGATTCAATTGCTGCATTTACTAAAGTTGTTGAAGATTCAAAAACCATATTATGGAACGGCCCTATGGGGGTCTTTGAAATGGAAAAATTTGAGACAGGCACCAAAGCAATTGCCGAAGCAGTAGTTAAAGCAACTGAGAAGGGCGCTTTCTCCCTGATTGGTGGTGGCGACTCGGCAGCGGCTGTTGCTAAATTTAATTTTACTGATGAAGTTAGCTATGTTTCAACAGGCGGCGGCGCATTGCTTGAATATATGGAAGGCAAAGAATTGCCTGGCGTAAAGGCGATAAATGATTGATAAGCCGACATACACATCGTAACGATTTTATGAAGACAACCCAAATAGGTTGTCTTTTTTGTTTTATTATGTACTTTTAGAAGTTAATAACTGACTAATGAAAAGAACACTGTTTATTGCTTTTAGCATTCTGCTTTTAGCTTTTAACTCTTTTGCGCAACCGGGCCAGGGCAATAACCCGGATGCTGCGTATGTAAAAGATAACTATACAAAATACGAGTACCAGATCCCGATGCGCGATGGCAAAAAGCTGTTCACTTCGGTTTACGTGCCAAAGGATCAATCAAAAAAATATCCGTTCATGATGGATCGCACCTGTTATAGTGTTGCACCTTATGGGGCAGATAAATATAAAGGCAGCCTCGGCCCGTCACCTGCATTTTTACACGACGGCTATATTTTTGTTTATCAGGATGTACGCGGACGCTGGATGAGCGAAGGCATATATGAGGAAATGACCCCTGAAAAGGAAATTCATAAAACCAATAATGATGTTGATGAAGGTACCGATACTTACGATACTATAGATTGGTTGCTTAAAAATGTACCAAATAATAATGGAAAAGTTGGCGTATGGGGAATATCCTATCCCGGCTTTTATACTACAACGGCATTGCTTAGCCGCCACCCTGCATTAGTAGCTGCATCGCCCCAGGCGCCAATTGCTGATCTGTGGCGCGATGATGGCTGGCACAATGGCGCATTCTTTTTAGTCGCAAATTTTGGCTTCTATCCGGGCTTTACCAACAGGCAGGATGATAAGCCAACACAACGTAGAGGCGGTCGTTTTAACCCCGGAACAGAATACGGCTTCGATTTTTTTATGAAAATGGGGCCAATGAAAAATACAAATGATAAATACTATAAGGATACCATCCGCCTCTGGAATGAAATGATGGATCATCCGGATTACGATCAGCATTGGAAAGACCGTAATGTATTATATCACCTGCACGATATTAAAACCGCAGTACTGGTTACAGGCGGATGGTACGATGCCGAAGACTTATATGGCGCTATTAATACTTATAAAACGCTGGTAAAAGAAAACCCTAAAACACCTGTTTATTTTACAATGGGCCCCTGGGTACATGGTGGCTGGGCACGTGGTGCAGGCGATCATTTAGGTGATGTAGATTTTGGAGGCCCTACAGGCCCGCATTACCGTGATGATATTGAATTTAAATTCTTTAGCCATTATCTTAAAGGCACAGAATTGAGCATTGCATCGGTTAATACTTTTGAAACAGGCGTAAATAAATGGCACGAATACAAAACCTGGCCGCCAAAAGAAGCTGAAGAAAAACAATTATACCTTTTACCAGGTGGTAAATTATCCTTTACCGCTCCTGCAACGGGTAAGGATAGTTATGACGAATATGTATCTGATCCCAATAACCCGGTACCTTTCCTTAACCATAAAAGCATGGATATGGACAGGGAATATATGACAGCCGATCAGCGTTTTTTAGCCGACCGTAAAGATGTATTAAGCTATACGAGTGATGTGCTGGATAAAGATATAACCATAGCAGGTAATATATGGGCAAACCTGAAGGTATCAACAACAGGCACCGATGCTGATTTTATTGTGAAAGTGCTTGATGTTTACCCCGATACCGCTTCGAACAACAAATTTACCGGCAAGGATGTAAAAATGGCTGGCTACGAGCAAATGGTACGCAGTGAACCTATGCGTGGCAAATACCGTAATGCTATTGATAAACCTGAGTCATTTGTACCGGGTAAAGTAACTCCGGTAAACTGGGAGCTACAGGACGTATTGCATACCTTTAAAAAAGGCCATCGTATAATGGTACAGGTACAAAGCACCTGGTTCCCATTGGTAGACCGTAACCCGCAAACTTTTGTGGATATAATGAAATGCGATACCAATGCTTTTCAAAAAGCTACACACAGGATATATACTTCAAAAACACATCCAAGCTTTTTAAAGGTAAGGGTGATTGAATAATATACAAATTAGTGGATATACAGATGAACCCTGTATAAAGATTGAAAGTTTTAATGTGCAGATATAAATTACCTGCACATTAAAACCTTCGGCAATTAGCAGGCGCATTGAATTTGAAGTCCGGCAGTTTGTTCATTCCCTTCAGTTGCATACCCGTCAAATTTCCACCACTCTATGCCGCCCATCAGCTCGCGCACATTAAAGCCAAGCTTAGCCATATTAAGCGCGCCACGGGTAGAGGCATTGCAGCCAATACCATGGCAATAAGTTACATAGATAAATTTCTTATCAAACCCGGCTGTGGTTTGTTCATTCATTTCGCGGTGAGGCAGGTTAATAGCGCCGGGAATATGCTCACGCTCGAAACCGAAAGCCTTGCGGGCGTCAATAACAATAACCGGCTCACCAGCCTCAATGGCTGCGAACAAGTCTGACGGGTCCATTTCAAATGATAGTTTGTTTTGGTAATGATCAATTGCTGTTTTCATAATTTACTATTTTGTTATATCCAAAAGTAACAGTGGTTAAGTGTGATTTTATATGAGATGTATACATGTGCATATGTATAAAACACATTATTTTAATGGGCAAGAACTCGCTATTTTTACTTGATGGAACTACGGCACCTACGAATGATCAAAACAATTGCGGATGAGAAAAGCATCACGCGGTCGTTGGATAAATTATTTCTTACACAGTCGGCAATCAGTCACCAGTTGCGCGATATTGAAGAACGCCTGGGTGTAAAGTTATTTTATCGCACAAAAAACCAATGGATCTTAACTGAAGAGGGTAAGATATTGTACGATACAGCAACCAGCGTATTAGCCGAAATAGACCAGGCCAATGAAAAAATAAATGACCTCCGAGCAGGGCATGCCGGCGCAATCCGCATCAGTACGGAGTGCTATACCAGCTACCATTGGTTGCCAGCTTTTATGGTAAAAATGAAAATGCTGTATCCGCGGCTGGAAGTAAAAATTGTGATGGAAGCTACTCATAAACCATTGCAAAAATTACTTGATAACGAGCTTGACCTCGGCATTACTTCGGATCCATGGCCTGATAAAAGCATTAAATATATTGAGCTTTTTAAAGATGAGGTGATGGCTGTATTGCCAACAGACCATTTTTTAGTCAATAAGAAATATTTAACAGCTGATGATATAACAAGCCAAACCCTTATTATCCATTCCTATCCTTTAGATACCGTTACCGTTTATCAGCATTTTTTAAAGCCGCAACAAAAAGAACCAGGGGATATAATAGCAATTCCGCTTACAGAAGTAGCCCTGGAGATGGTTAAGGCAGGCATGGGAATTATGGCTATGCCTAAATGGGCGCTTAAACCCTTCACCGCTTCTACAGAGCTAACCCTAATGCCAATAGGTACAAAAGGGCTCATTCGTACCCATTATGCTGCTATCCGCCATGAAGACACTGGCAAAAAGCATATTATTGAGTTTATAGATAACCTGAAAGAGGAACTTTTAAAATGATATCAGATTATATTATACGACCAGTTAATAAAAACGACCTCGATAGTTTATTGATTTTGATGCAGGAACATGCTGATTATGAACAGGCTGCATTTAATCCTGCAAATAAAAAGGAAAAGCTTGAAACGGCATTGTTCGGGCAGCCAGTAAAGCTAAACTGCTGGGTAGTGGAGCAGGGCGAAAATTTGAATGGCTTTGTATCTTTTACGTTTGACTTTTCAACCTGGGATGCCGCCGACTTTATGTATATGGATTGCCTTTACCTTCGGCCCAATGCCAGGGGGCACGGAATAGGTACCACTATTATTGAAAAGCTACACAAAATTGCCAAAGAAAAGAATTGCATAAACATCCAATGGCAAACACCCGATTTTAATGAAAGTGCTATTCGTTTTTATCACAAAAATAACGCTGTTTCAAAAAATAAAATGAGGTTTGCTTTGAAGGTGGATCAGGTGTGAAGCTTGTTAATTCGATTTTCCAAAAATCCGCACATCTGCATATCCACACATCAAGAATTCACTTACTTCGCCAGATAAAACTTCTCCCAAAAATCTTCCGATTTAAAGAGTTCGCTGCGACCACCTGACTCGCCACCACCGGCTCCGCCACGCATTCCGCCTCTTCCACCACCACCACGGCCTCCGCGACCGCCACCACCACCTGCACCGCCGCCTCTTCCGCCACGGCCTCCTTCTTGCTCACCTCCGCCTTGTGGTGTAGTTGGCCTGGTTATTCCGTTTATTTTGATATTAAACGCCCACTCGTTTTTAGCGGCATCATCGGCATGGAATAATTTTAACGGGATAGCAGCCTCACAAATAAGGTAGCCTTTATCATCATAATTTATAGCAGTTTGAATGCCATAAGTGTTGCTCGTGGTGATCATCTCCCCCTCAACATCCTTAAATCCTTCAACTTTTATACCTCTCAGCACGGTTAACACGGCTTGCATTAATGCGTCGTGGTTTTGTTGCGCTGTCTGGTCGTTATTATCATCCCTTTGCAGGTTAAGCGCCGAATTGCTGCCGTTTGTGCTTAACGGGAAGGTTATGCTGAAGGTTTCTTTTTTCTTTCCTTTGGTATTTACGCTTAAAGTAATGCCAGCCCTTAATATACGGGTTTGCTCCGATCTGTCATCTATACGTACAGCCATGTACAGGGTGTCCTTAGTATTGGCAATAGCATAATTAATCTTCTTTTCGGTATTAAAATAACGCAAACTGTCGCCCCATTCTTTGATAGAGCCGTCGATTATTATATTTTTTGGAGGAGCCTGTAAGGTAGCTATCGGCGATGTTTGGGCATTACTTGAACTTGCTGTACCAAATTGAATAATGACAGCAAGAGCAAGGCAGGGGAGATATGCTTTCATAAAGTAAAATTAGAGCTTTAAAGCCGTTTTAAAACATAATTATAAGTAATTTATTATTGTTTTTGAGTAATTTTGTAGTTACGTATGCCAACTGAAGTACAGGAAGAAACCTTTACCCTCGAAGAGTTAATGGTGGGGCTGAAAGAATTGCACCGCCTCATTTTATGGAATGACGATCATAATACATTCGATCATGTTATCTTTTGTATGATGAAGTATTTGGATTATTCCGAAGCCCAGGCCGAAAAAATAGCATGGAAGGTACATAATGAAGGAAAATGCGCTATATTGGAAGGCTCATTTACCGAAGTTGAAGTTTACCGTAAGATCCTTCAGCAGGAAGGCCTGACAGTAAGCGTGGAATAATTGTTTTGGCAATACCACTAAATAAAAAGCGCCCTTAATTACTTAAAGGCGCTTCATGAAATCTCGGACTGAGAGAATTATACCATGTAATTCCATCCGTGAGTATCAGCTACGTTACCGTATTTTATTGCGTCAAGCTCTCTTAGTACTTTCTGTGAAAATTCGCGGGTTTTCGGATCGCTTAAAAAGTATTCTTCACCGTTATAGCTTATTGAACCAACGGGTGCAATAGTAGCTGCAGTACCTGCACCGAAAGCATCCTGTAGTTTACCGTTTTTAGCGCCTTCAATAATTTCGGCTACAGAAACACGGCGTTCTTCAACCTCCATACCCCATTCGCGGGCAAGGGTTATAACAGTATCGCGGGTTACACCATCCAGAATAGTATCGCGGGTTGATGGAGTTATCAGCTTGCCATTAAGCACAAACATAACGTTAGCGGCTCCCATTTCTTCAACATATTCATGGTTTTTAGCATCTGTCCATATCAACTGATCGAAGCCTTCTTCTGTGGCTTTTTTAGCCGGGAGCATGCCACCGCCATAATTACCTGCGGATTTTGCATAACCCATACCACCTTCAGCAGCCCTCGTATAGTGAGTTTCTACCTTAACCCGTAAAGTTTTTGAAAAATACGGGCCAACCGGGCCTATTAATACCATGTATTTGTAGGTTGATGATGGCGCTACACCCAGGAAAGGATCAGTAGCGAACATAAAGGGCCTTATATATAAAGCATGATGCGCTTTTGATGGCACCCAGTCGCGGTCAACGTCAACCAATGCTAAAATACTTTGTATAAATGTTTCCTCAGGCAGGGTTGGCATGCACAAACGCTCGGCTGATTTATTAAAGCGGATAGCATTTTTATCCGGACGGAAAACAGAAACCTGTCCGTCGGCATGTTTGTATGCTTTTATTCCTTCGAAAAATGCCTGGCCATAATGTAAAGCAGAAATAGCCGGACTTAAACCAATCTCTCCATAAGGAATAATCTGAAAATTCTTCCATTCGCCATCGACATAATCGGCCACAAACATGTGATCGGAAAATGTTTTACCGAAGGGTAAATTGCTAAAATCCGTTTCTTGCAAACGGGAATGATTGGTTTTGGTGATTTTGATGTCCAGGGTCTCTGTCATGGCCTTAGTGTATTTAATTCTGAAAATGGCAAGGTAGGGATTTTTTAGGAAAAGTCCATGGTCCATTGTCGATAGACCATAGTATTTACTTTTCTATAACAATTTTACTATGGTCCATGGACTATCGACTATGGTCTTCCTTCTTTCAAAATCTTCTCTACCCAACCCTTGCCCCATTCATTAATTTCTTGATCGGTCCATAACGAAGGGTAAAAAATGCGTTTTTGAAAACGCGGAGGAAGGTATTTTTGCCAATTGGTTCCGCCCGTTGCTTTGATTTCTTCGGGTTCGCGGTTTAGATAGCGAACGGCAGATTTATAATGCACCAACGGCCAGTTTACATTTACATTTATATCCAGCTGCCTCAATTCGGTTTCAAGCTCGGGTGTAGCTTGCGATGAGCTTTTGAGCTGATTGTACAATGCATAAAAATTATGATTAGCTGCTGATCTGCCCAAATCAATAAAGATTTTGGCATATTTTTTCTCGAACTGCTTAAGCGTTAATGTTTTTTTGCCTGTTGATAGTTCAGTTGCACCAAATTTCCAGTAGATGTATTCAAACTGTTCATCAATGGTAGCATTTCTTAATTCGTCACGTTTATCTTTTGCTACCAGGTTTATAAAATCAGTTGCATATATCTCTATCATACGGTATTGCCCAGACTGAAAACCGCTTGCCGGCAGTAGCGACATCCTGAATTTTAAGAACTGCTCCTTATCCATTCCATCTATCATAATATCAAACGAATGGGTAAGCGCCTCAAAATATTTATTGATGCGTTTCAATCGTACAGAAAAAAAGTCTGCTGTTAATGGCTGAGCTGTGGTTATTTGTTCGCATTCA
>JABDFZ010000074.1 GCA_013286325.1 Bacteroidota bacterium
AGGTTTAGAAGCCAGCGTAAACCTGTCTTGGTAGGTTACAGATAGCTCCCAACCTTTGGTTCTTAAATCTGCTGCATTTTGTTGTGGTACTGAGGTTCCAAGTACGCCCGGCAATTCCTGCCCTGCGGTAAGCATCCCTTTGGTATTGCGGATATAATAATCAAAACCCACCAGAAATTTATCATTTAGAAAGCCAATATCGGTGCCTATATTAAAGGTAGATACCCTTTCCCAGGTATAGGTATTAGGGTCAACGGATAATCCGGGCGCACCGGTAATAATCGGACTTTGATTATTGCCTCCTATTAAATAACCCGAAACACCTGTTTGCAATGATTGTATATAACCAAAATCGCTAACATTTTGATTGCCAAGGTCGCCGTATGATGTACGTAATTTAAATGTAGATACTACAGGAGCCAAAGGCTTAAAAAAATCTTCGGCGCTTGCTATCCATGCCGCTGATGCCGATGGGAAAAAGCCATAACGACTCTTTGTAGGGAAACGCGATGAACCGTCATATCTGCCGGTACCTTCTAAAATATAACGCCCTTTATAGGTATAGTTTACACGGCCAAACTCGCTGGCGGTGGCATAGGCTGAATAGCTTGCGTTTACTGACGGGGTACCGTTTGTAAGTGCAAGATAAGGCAATGAAGATGATATAAGCCCATCCTTTGAAGCACCTATAGTTGAATAATTGTAGTCTTCGGAGTTATATCCAACCATGGCGCTAAAAAAATGGTCGCCGATGGTTTTTTTATAGGTAGTATATAAATTGAAAGCATTATTGTACAGATAACCGTTATTTTCGGTTACGCCACCCGTACCACCTTCCTGCCTCACATCATTTGGCCCATACCCGATATTATACGAATTTGCATCAGAGTGATATTTCCACAATTCTCTTTTAAACGAAGCATCGCCGTTTACCTGTAAATCTCCATTTAAGAATGTAGCTGTTGCACTGGCAATATTTTGAAAACCAAACATAGTTTGAAGGTTATTCCCCCCGTCAACTAATTTTGCTGCAAGCCTGCCTGCTCCCGTATTGGCCCAGGTACCGTCCGGGTTTTTGGCTACATCGGTTGGTTGCAGGTAATAAATATCTGTAATACTGTTAAGCGGCTGGGCACGTTTAGTTTGATAAACATTGAGGTTATTATCTATTTTAAGCCATTTTAAAGGTGAAAAACCCAGTCTTGATCTCAAACCATACCGGTTCCAGAAATCATCAGTAAGTTTATTCAGGCCATTTTCCTTGGTATAATCTGCAGAGATATAATAAGTTAAAGGCGTGCTGTTTACATTGGCGCCTCCCGAAAGCGTTAGGGTATGATTTTGTGATAAGCTGGCATTATTAAAGAAATATTTATACCAATTATTGCTTCCCATGTAATCCCATTTGGTTGGATCAGATGGATTTAGCCTTGTGTCTGGAATAGATGGATTATCAGATCTTTCTTTGGCCCATTTGTAATATTCATCACTATAATTCACGTAGTCCCATGGTGTATTATTGGTAGAAGTTTCGAGCACCTTTGAGTAGATAAAAGGGTCGGTTACCGGTTGTGGCAAAATGGTAGGTTTACCCCATGAAGTTAACGCATTGTAGCTAATGAGCTGATGACCTACAGAGCCTTGTTTGGTTGTAATCAGTATTACGCCAAAGGCAGCTCTTGCCCCATAAATAGCCGCTGATGCAGCATCGCGTAATATGGAAATAGAGGAAATATCCGAAGGGGCTAACCGCAACATATCGTCGTTGCTCGATGCCGGGATACCATCAATTACAATTAATGGTGAGCCACCATTAATGGAAGTAAATCCCCTGATATTAATTGTCGGAACTGTACCGGGCGCTCCGCCGGGGTATATAATGTTCAGGCCCGGACTAAGGCCCTGCAAACCCTGCATTACATTTGCTATTGGGCGCGATTCGAGCTGTTTACCCGAAATTTGATCGATAGCTCCCGCAATATTTATTTTCTTTTTGGCTCCAAAGCCAACAACTACAACCTCGTTGAGGTTACCGTAATCGGGTGAAAGGGTTACATTTAATTGTGTTCGCCCGTTCAGATTAATCTCCTGAGGTTTGTATCCTATAAAGGAAAAAACCAGAACCGCCTTTGGGTTTACATTGGCAAGGGTGTAAATACCCTGTGGGTTTGTTGTCCCACCCTGGCTTGTTCCCTTTATCCTGACGTTTACCGAGGGAAGAGGTCCTTTGGTTTCGGCATCAAAAACCTCACCACTTACCGTGATGTTTTGAGCGAAACCCTTTGCTGCAAAGAACAGCAAGCAGATCAATAGTAATTTTCTTTTCATAATTGGGTTAAGATTTTAACGTGTTTAATTTCCGCATCTCGTACTATCCGAAGCGCGGCTAAGTTCTGGTTCTCATGTTATTAATTAGTTATCGTAAAATTAATAAATTAATTGAATAACCAATCAATTTATAAAATTTCAAAAATAAAATTACTTTTGATTAGTTTAGCTGTTTCAGATAATATTGACATGGGTAGAAAGAGCCTTAAAGAGATAAGACAATTAGAAATTATAAAGACCTTTTACAAGGTTGCCAAAAAGGAAGGCTATGAACATGCCTCAATAGCCAAAATAGCGAAAGTGATGGATGTTAATCCAAGCCTTGTCAGTCACTATTTTGAAACAAAAGAAGACCTTACCTATGCGCTGATAGATTATATACTTGAAAGATATCTGCTGATCTACACAATTAATACTAAGGAAGGGGTTACGCTTGCAGATTTGCAAAAAACTATTGAAATGCTTTTTTCTAAAAAATGGAATTTGCTGTTTGATGATGGCTTATTTTATACTTTTTATGCATTGGCATTCAGAGAGAAAAAAATCAAGGCAAAATATAAGACCATACTGGATTCTCTTCGCCTTGCGCTTGCATCAATGATAGAGCAATGCAATGAAAAGCATCTAATAAACGTTCCGGCCCCTAAAGCAGCGGCTGATTTAATTTTTGTGCTGGTAGATGGCGCTTATTTTTATCTTTCATTAGAAAGTGACAAAAAAGCCTATGCAGAAAGGCTTGAATACTATAAAAACAAAGCCTATGAAATTTTGGGTATAGATCTCTCAATCAGTTCCGGAGGTATCAGTTCTGGGGGTACCCTGAGTTCTTAACTGGCGCCCTAAAGCATAAACACCAATAAACATCCATAACAGGTTAGCTACTGCATTTGGCATATCATTATTATCAATAGCAGTGGCAACCAGGCATAGTCCACCCATAATATTCAATAGCTGAAAGCTTCGCGATTCTGCCTTTATTACTTTCGTACTTAATAATAAATAGCCTACTGTACATAAAACAACACCCAGCCAGCCAATGCTTGTCAAAATAATTTGTTTCATCGTGTTAGATTAATATTACTCATAACCGAGCTATTTAAAAATGTTTCGGCATGAAAGTAAAGTATATTTCAGGAACAAAGATGATTTTTTAGAGCTAATTCCATAACACTTTAACCATGTAATATATTTGATTATTAATTGTCTATTTCATAACTGCCTACACAAACCGGTGCTCCAAAGCGTAAGAACAAGCTGGTGAAGCCTCCCTGAATATCTACTTTAATTCTCTTTATCTCCGTTAAACGAATCCCTGAACATCCTCCATCCGGTCGCTGTCTTCTTCCATAGAACAAGGTAATTTCCCTTAGCAATCAACTTTTTATTTACATCAAGAAATTCAAATACACCTGTCTCGGCTACCATGTTATTGGTAGTCCCTAAAAGCGAAGTTGTTGTCTTTTTGCCGTATCTTATTCCTAATTGTCCGTAAGCAATTTGATAGAAACCAATCGGCGCGTCTACCCCGCAGAATGTTGGAACGTCGGGCGCCATTATCCAGCAATCTTCTGTGTACCTGCTGATAAAAAGTGTTGAATCATTTTTTTCAAAAGCTTCAAAATACAACTTGTTGCTTTCGGTTATAGCCTTAAGTGTTCCAGATGGCACTTCGTGTTTTGAAACCTGGGCGATTGTTTTCGATCCAATGATCAAAAAAAAGAAAATAAAAAATTTGGAAAGATTGATGCAAGTCTTCATATCTGTGTTATTATTACTTTTAATATTGTTTACCATCACTGTTGAATGAGTCGCGGAACATTTTCCATCCATTCTTTGTTTTTTTCCAAAGGACCAGATATTTACCGCTGTCAAATAATTTATGGTTTTTATCGAAGGATTTCCAGAAGCCCTCTTCGGCTACACACCCGGCACCAATTTCATAAACATCAATAGTTAAAAAGCTACCGTCCCGAAGTCCTGTCTTATCATAAGCAAACCTGAAGAAGTCTGACGCGCCTTTACGGCCTTTTTGCGCCGGTGAGTCAGGAGCCATAATTAGGCAGTCCTCCGCATACCTGCTTATAAATAGTGAAGGATCATTTTTCTTAAAAGCGTCAAAATAAATAGCGTTACTGGCCTCAATTGCCTTCTTTGCTTCAGTAATTTCGTTAGTTGTTATATTTTGAGCATAACTGCTTTTGAACAGAAGACAGAAAAACAGTAAAGCTGCTACTAAAAATTTATTAAGGTTTTTCATTTTTATATTTTGATTGAATTTTAACTAATGATGCAAGTTAGCCTGCCTGCCGCTCCGAAAATTGTACAAACAGGAACAGTTTTATTAGTCAGCATTAAAATTGTTTTAGGTATGATATCTTGGTGATCACCTGTCGGTCAGTGGTTTTGATAACCCTTGTCAGGCTATTATCCTGCGAAATACTATTATTGTTGAACACAACATAAAAATAAGACAGCGGCTGAAATTCCCATGAAAAACGCGCATTGTATCCTATAGTGTTAGTGACATTGGTCTTTTGAAACAGACCCGAAAGCTGCACCCTCGGGTTCAATGCTATTCTGCCCTCCAACGTATATAACGTTACGTCTTTCGATACCATATTTGTACCTACATTTGTCAGCCTGCCGTACTCAATACTTGGCGAGATGAAAAAATAAGGGCTTGGCGCATAACTAAGGGTGGTGTTAAGCGAATTATAAGCGCCATTATAAAACTGTCCAAGATCTCCGGTTAAAGCAATAGAGAATCTGGTGGATGGGTCGCTGTTTAGCGTTATTTTATGGCGGGTGTAGCTATAAGTTCCCTTACTGATTGGAACATTTAAAAGGCTAAACGCATCATCCAGATTTTGCTTTGCTACAATTACATACCAAGAAAGCAAGCCACCGTTTTGAAATTGAAATGTAACCGGGTTTATGTTTATATACCGGTCTGTAAGCTTTTGCGTGGTAGCATTATGATAGGTAGTAAATGAAAATCCCGGACTAAAAGTCCTTACAAATTTGGGGAGCCAATTTCCCCTCTCCTGGTATAAAAAGCCGGGGTCGGTTACTATGGTGTTGCCCCGGGCAACAAAGCCCATTTGCGGATCATATTTTTCTGTTACAATGGATTCATTTAACCATGCTACAAGTGTATTGGTATTATAGTATAATTGTGAGGCGGCTGCATATCCTGTATGACTTTTTGAATCATTTGTTGTTGATATCATAAAACTTTCTGACATGCCCTGGTTAAAACGAAAAAAACCGTCAACCGTACCGGTGAAGTTGCGCGAGCCCGTTAACGAACCGGCATCCCCATCTTTTACAGAAAGCAATGCACCGATGCGATTTTGTTGCCCAAGGTTTTGCGAGTACCGGCCCACGAAAAAATTAGTCGAATTTGTAATAGCGTTGCCTTCCTGGCGAATAAATAAACCCCCAATATTCATCTTGTCAGATCGGTAAACCAAACGCGCGCCACCGTCTATAGTTAATGGGCTTCCGTTAGCATCCAATCCTATCGCCCGGCTGAAAAAGGGTTGAATGCGTGCCGAGTAATCAGATTGACCATTGGAAAGCGGGTCCATCCCAACTGTGAACAATCCTGCATTTTCAAGGAAAAACTGTCGTTTCTCCGGATAAAAAACGCTGAACCTGTTGGTGTTATTCACCACTCTGTCAATATCCGCCTGCGCAAAATCTGTATTAAACGTAAGGTCAAGCAGCGTGTTAGGATTTATAGCCCACTTAACATCACCCCCGGCTTTAAAAACGTTATTCGAACTAAGGGTTTTGCCATCCTGTATTGTTGCATTATTAGCATCTAATACATAGGGTTGCAGCCTTATATTTGTTGAAGGCTTGGGTGCCTGGATATCGACTAACTTGCCTGCATAAGGCATACGCAGGCCACCGAATGCACGTGGAAAAGCAGGCCAGCCGGATATTTCATTACTACCGCGGGCAGTCCTCCCAAAACTCAGCCCCCACGTTTGCAGTGAATCGGCTATATTTTTATACCGTAAAGTTTTCCATGGAATTGCTACTTCTGCAATCCATGCTGTATCTGTCCGTTGGGTCCTAACCGTCCATAATCCATCCCAATCCGGATCATAATAATTATCATCGAAAGAAAGCAGGTCGCGTTGGGCGCCATATGGGTTCATCCCGAACATCACACAATTTCTTTCATCGTTATAGCCGTCTATCGCGATTGCAAAAAAATCAGCATTACTTGCAGAAAAATCCCGTTGAAGGTTCAGTAACCTGTAATTGTTTTTACCTACAGTATCATAACAAATAACGCCCATATACAAGTAGGTTTTATTATAAAGCAGCCTAACAGATGTCTTCTTTTTAGCTGGAATGCCTTGGATTGGGTCTTGTTCAATAAAATCTTTTATTGGCACGGCCAACAACCATTCGGGCTCGTTTAATTGTCCGTCAATTTTAATATTTCCATCAATTTTAGTAGCCCTGACAAGCTTCTTAATGGGATCAGGGGGGAAAATCTCTTGCGAAAAACTATGTGAAACGAAGAGAAAAAATAAAGCGGTAACAGTGATGATAAATTTCAAGGTCTTAAAGTTTAAATGTTTACAGGGCAAATCTATCCCAGCCACATTTCTTGAAATTGTACAAAACGGAATAACTTTTCTACCATAACCCAGCCTATAAAGCAGGACTCATATAATGAATTTGATTATGAAAATATGCATTGGTAAACCCATGGAAATATTTCATATTTACATTATAAAACCTAAGCAGTCCATTTGTATAACCGGGGTTCAAACCTTACAGCTTCAAAGTAATGAAAACGCGCATTCATTCCATTGACATTGCCCGTGGTCTGATCATGATCATCATGACATTGGATCATACACGCGATTTTCTGCATATACCCGGGCCTTCCCCGGTAAACATGCAAACCACGACAGTTATTTTATTTTTCACACGCTGGATAACGCATTTCTGTGCGCCAACGTTTGTGTTTCTTAGTGGCGTTTCTGCCTTCCTTGCAGGGCAAAGGCGGACAAGAGGTGAACTCAGCCTGTTTTTAGTAAAAAGGGGCTTTTGGCTAATCCTCTCAGATATGCTGATCATATCATTGCTTTTTACATTTGACCCTGGCTACCATGTGATCGTGCTGGAAGTACTTTGGGCCATTGGGTTTGGAATGATCCTCCTTGCAGCGCTGATACGATTACCATTACGCGCTATAGCAGCCATAGGCATTCTTATTTTATTCGGCCACAACCTGCTGGATAATGTATCGATACCGCAAGACACCTTTTTGGGCGGCCTGGCTACTGTTTTCTTAACAGCTGCCGGCAGCATAATACCATTGGGTGGTGGCAGAATAGTGGCGGAATTATATGCAGTTCTCCCATGGGCTGCTCCTATGTTCCTGGGGTATGCTTTCGGATCACTTTACAAAGCTGATTACAATAGCGACAGTCGAAAAAGAATATTATTGGTATCGGGCATTTCACTAACGCTTTTATTCGTTGCATTGAGGCTGATCAACCATTATGGCAACCCTGTTCCGTGGAGCGTTCAGCGAAATGCTGCCCACACCTTTCTGTCCTTCCTGAATACAACGAAGCAACCACCATCGTTGCTGTATTTTTGCATGACCCTTGGCCCGCTGCTGATCTTTCTATCTTTTGCAGAACGCTGGCAAAACCGGATCACTGAAATTTGCCGGGTTTATGGCAATGTGCCTTATTTTTACTTTATAGTACATTTGTGCTTGTTACGGGCTATCAATGTTTTTCTCGTAGTAATTCAAGGCATTCCTATTAAGTTCACAGGCTTCCCTTTGGTATGGCAGGCAGAAAATTTTGGTTACCCCTTGTGGGCTGTGTACTTATTTTGGTTGCTGATCGTAACCCTGCTCTACTTTCCATGCAAATGGTATGGAACTTATAAAAAGACGCACAACAATTGGTGGCTTTCTTACTTGTAAATAAGCAAAAAGCCCCGCTAATTAATGCAGGGCTGATATTACAAAAGATTTGGGGAAATCTTATTATCATCTCTATTTGTATCGTTCAAGGTTTGCAATAAAATTTGTTTCCCATGTCTTACCGCCGTCATCCGAATAGGCTTGTTCAAATCTATGTGTATCTGTTTTAATCTCCGACCATATACCTCTAACTAAAACAGCTCTGCCGTTATAAACTTCCTGGCTGTAAAACTCACCGCGTCCGTTTTTAAATTCACCTATTGATGGAACTTCCAGGCTTCCTGACTCACTATTGGCAAAAGTTTGGCTCCACTGATGAGATTTTGGATTGTACAAAAACAGTGTGGTACCTTCAAAATGACCACCCGGGCCATCAGCTTCAATTTCTTCCAGGCTGGCGCGTCCATCCCATACTTTCCTTACAGTAACTGTTCCTTCCAGTTTCACCCAGGTAGTTGAACCGCTTAATGGGTGCTGCAGGTTTTTGATATGCGTTCTCCATTTGCCAAAATTGAAGTCGAAGTCGTGCTGACCATTATGTTGTATTGGGCGCTGCATTGCAAACCCCTTATACGATTGAAAAGTTAGTATACCGCCTATTAGCAGGAAAGCTGCAATAAACAGCGAAAGGATTGATCTTTTTTTCATTAGTTTGATAATTAAAATGTTAAAAATTCTAAAGTCAAGAAAGTGCGGCTCAAACAATATTGCTTTGCCTGCTTTCTTAAAATAATTCCTGATTTGGTGGTTTTATTCCTTTTAAATGAAGGTAAACTGTTGTTTGGCCCCGGTGATGTGTTTGATGTTCAAAGATCTTATTCAATAAAGTAGCCTTGGTCATCGTATATTTATCAAAAACCTTTACACTATCCTGAAATTGTTCGGGTTTCATGTTTTTGATATTACTGATAACAAAATCATAACCGGCCATCACCATTTTTATGGTAGCAGCTTTGGATTTGTCGGCTGATTTTTCAGCTGCACCAGGCCCAATCGGACTTTGTATACCCCCGGCCAATGGGGCCAGTTCAAAATTGGCGTCGGTTAAATGCAGCATATGTTCTGCAAAAGTTCGCATTTCTGGTGTCGGTTTAAAAGCGTAGCCATCCTCGGGCATTGCCTCTAAATAGTGCATGGTATAAACTTTAGCTCTTTCCCAATCCTTAATCATCTGTTCGGCGCTTTGGGCTTTAGCAATAGGTGCAAGCGATACCATCATTAAAAAAAATAATAACTTACTGAGTTTTTTCATTGTTCTTAGTCTTGATTTGTGTTCTTCCGAATTAAGTGCGCAAGTTATTTTTAAAATTATTGTGGAAATTGTACAAAATCGTCGTCGCAACAGGCCGGATCTTATTGGGTGTTTTTAAATCAATAAAATTTAAAAAGACAGCTAATGGCTTCCAGATAAGAAAACCTGATGAGCGTGGAAAAGCTTATTTTTAGTTGATACAGATTGAGAGCGGGAGCATTGGCCTAAACAAACCAACCACAGGGCAGGTACCCATTAAACTGATGTTGCTCTTTTACATTAATAGAATTCTTATTCAACTTAAAAGGTTCGGCATGCTCCTGGCCTATCAATTTAAAATATTGAAGCGGCTGCACACCTGAAAATTCTTTGAACTCCCGGTTAAAGTGCGATTGGTCGTAATAATTGCAGGAATAGGCAAGGCTGGTCATTGACTGGAATTGGTTTGAGCTATACCTGTCCTTTATCCCCTGGAAACGGCTTATCCTTGCAAAGTATTTTGGAGGGAAACCGGCAATGGCTTTAAATCTTCTTTCAAATTGTTTTACTGAAAGGCCTGATTCCCGTTGCATGCCAGCAATGTCAACCTGCCCTGTACTTTTAATTACCTTATCAACAAAATATTTGATCGGATCCACCGGGTGCAAGGCAGCTCTTTTTACAAGAAAATCTGAAACCCTGGAAATCCGCTCGATTGTATTTACCGAGCTGTATACCTGGTCGGCCAGGTCTGTTCCGTGTTGTTTGAATAAAGCCGAAAAATCAAAAACATCATTTACCACCTCACTTGCCGGCATCTTTAACAATTGACTAACCGCATGCGGATATAATCGTACCCCAAAGAAACCGATCTTGTTCCCAACAGTAAACCGATTATGGATAGAGTGCTGAAAGCGAATACGCGCACTCTGTGCAGAGTAAGACCGAAAGCCTTCATTGTACTGAAAAATAATTTCGGGGCAGCTATCGGCCATCAAAAAATAGTCTTTGGGCGTAACTTCGTTTTGGGTACTTTCCAGCGCCCAAAAACATTGTACTAAGTCCCTTAACTCCAGAGGCGGGGTAAATACTTTATATTCCATTTTAAGGAATTGCTTTTAGCTTTTAAAATTCATCGGACCAGTCATTAGGATTATCTTTTAACGATAACACATTCAATTCTGATACAGCGTTTTAACCTTTTCAAATATACGAATTTGAAAATAACCGAGGTATAGTTTCGCGCGCCCTGGCTAAAGTTTTACAAAAGTCTGTTCTATCCGTTTTCCTATTTCTTCAGGCAGCTTGCATTGACCGGAATAATCTGCCCACTTTTTGAGTATGCTTTCCGTTTGATAAATAATGGCATCTGCTTTTTTTATATTCATTTGCTGTGCTACTTCGAGCAAATCGTTCCTGTTTATGCCTTGCCGTTTTCCATTTACACTTAACGATTGCTGGCTTACCCAGGGGCTGTCAGGTCGGTAAGCATGGCAAATATCAAAGGCAGGCCCTAATCGCCATATGCCGCTTTTATCCATAGTAAAAGCGAAGTTTTTGGTATGATCGTCGCAGTTACGTGCCAGAACATTAAATACCATACGACGGTACAATTGTTCTGCCTGCGGATAATCCAGGCGAAGGGCGCGCATGGTCTGGAATAATTGCTCATAACTATAAGCGCCTACCAGGTTAAAATCAAAATGTTGCATGGCACAAAAACTTTGCATGTGAATTTTGCCCTTACCCGGTACACGGTCGAACCTTTGTGTCATAAAATGCGCACGACCGTTTTCTTCTAATAAGCGGCATTCGGTCATTTCAATTCCGCAATCTTTTGCCATCAGGTAATAGGCCATTTCTACCCTGCCATATTCTCTCGAAGTACCAAACTGTGCATCATGCACCCCGTCAAATTTAATCAGCCAATGGGTAAATCCCTTGGGGGCCTCCGCCTGTCCGCTTCTCACTTCCCCGGTTTCGGGGTTATATGCAATTACGGCTTTAGCCCGTGCGCCACCGGCCGAGGTACCAATCTTTAAAACATCAAGTAATGCTTTTTCTTCATCCTCCGAAAGATTGGCGTGGAAGTTTTTCCTGCCTGATAATATTTCCTGCGATATCTGGATCAGGCTGTCAATCTCTATTTTTGTAGATGATCCTTTTCCTTTTGGTATAGCCGGCTCAAACTCCAACGCGCCCATCCCCCGCTGACCGATAAAACATAACATTTCTACCGGGTTCATACTATCTGCCGGGCGGCCGTTCCTTGCAAGCCAGGTGTTTATTAAAGTATTACCATATTGATCGGGCAATACATCCGCAAGCAGACCCGGCAATCCTTTAAATGTGTTATTATCCCGCAGTTCAGGAAAAAAGAAAGTCCTGTTCCGGGCGCTGCTAATTGGCATTTTTATGGGCGCTAAGTCCAGCTCTTTTTGAAGAAAGGCCCTTTCATATTCAAAACTGCCGAGCCCGGTTTCTGTATTCCAGGCTATTGCGCCAACCCGTATATTCCATAAATTAATATAGGCCGTACTAATCATTACCAGCTTAAATTAGTGTCGTTTTCCTCTGCTTTATTATTCCTTATCCTTTTACGTTTTTGCTGTTCAAGTTTGGCCAACAGCAATGGGCTTACCTGCTGCTGAACCTCAAAGTTTTTAAAAAGATGCAGTTGCTGTAGTACCCGCAGTATTTTTATCAACGAATTCAAAGTTCCGCCCCGCCCATTTTCAATTTGCACCAGTGTGGACCGGTTGATCTCAGCTGCATCTGCGGTTTGCTGTTGGGTTTTGTTTTGATTTATGCGGGCTTCTTGTACAAACTGACCGATAATACTCAGCAAAGCCTTATCGCTCATTTCATAAAAACTGTTGGTATTTTCCATCTTTATTAGTGATATTTGATGATAATGTTGGAAATATACATCAAATTTAAATAATAAAATCGATAAATCAAATATGTTGGAAAATCCCATCATAATGATAATAATATAGGCTTATTGGTGGAAAATTACAACAATTATTGGTTTTTAGAATACCTTAGTGAAAGAAGCTGGAGCTTATTGGTCTATTGAAATAATATAGCAGAGTTTATTTACCGCCTTTAAGTATTTCGCCGGCAATTTTCTTAAGGGCTATTGCCAGTTGATTTTCAATAGTTTTAACCGAGAGGTTTAATAGTTTGGCAGTGTCTTTATATTTCAGTCCGTCCTCCTTTATCAATTTAAATATCAGCTTACAACGGTCTGGTAAATTATTTATGGTTGCGTTTATTTTCGCTACACTTTCTGCGCTTATCATCAGGCTTTCAGGGTCCACCGAGATATAGTTATCATTATTATACAACACATCAATCTCTTCTGATGCATGCTTACGTTCGTTTCTTAAATAATTTAAGGAAAGGTTTTTTACCGATACATATAAATAGGTGTCGAGGTTTTCAATTTCGGTAAACGTATTGCGCTTTTTCCACAAGTTTATTAAAACGTCGTGCACAATCTCTTCTGCTGATTCTTTATTGTGTACCAAAGAGGCGGAGAACCGGTATAATTTAACAAAATATTGGCGGTACAGATCTTTAAACACCTGTTCGTCCTTAAGGAGCGTTCCTTCAAATCTTTTATTAATGATTGCTTGCATAGGTGCAACCCGGCATAAATTGGCGAAAAATAAAGGTATACTTTTTTTCGACACTAAGTTTAAATTAATAAACGAAACTGGCTCATTAAGAAAGAAAATCAGCATTATTTGATATAATTAAAAAGGCTTTGGGGGTTTTTCAATTTAATGGTGTCCTTGTCTTATATATGGAATCGGAAGAAAGAACATGGGTACTAATTTCGAGGGCTGTTGCAGGAGAAATATCTCCGCAGGAGCTCGAAGAAATGCAATCGTTATTTTTGTTGCACCCAGCGTTACGTTCTGAATTTGAAGCTCTCGAAAAGATAAAAATATCTTCAGGGATAGCTACAATTGATGAGCGGAAAGCAATGGAAAGGGGCCTTGAAAAATTTGATAATGACTTACGCACAAAAAGCAATTTTAACGACCTGTCGTTTTTTAATTATGCAACAATAGAGCCTTTACCAAAAAATACAGGCAAAAAATGGATGATCGCTGCATCAATCATATCGGTGCTGGCTATTAGTGCCCTTGGTTTTTATTTTATTAAAACAGGCGGCATTTCAAGTGAAGTTTCAAAACAGGAAGTGTTATATACCCAATATGGGAAGCGGATACATGCCCTGCTTCCTGACGGATCAAACGTTTGGCTTAATTCGGGGTCAACTATCAGCTACTCCGAAAAATTCAATCAGCAGGATAAAAGGGAGGTAACTTTAAATGGCGAGGCTTTTTTTGATGTTAAACACGATGTAAAGCACCCTTTTATAGTACACGCAGGTAAGCTGAGTGTTGTTGTTTTAGGTACGGCCTTTAATGTTAAAGCCTATAGCGCCGATTCGTTTGTAGAAACTACCCTGATAAGGGGTAAAGTAGTAATAGACAATGCTGCAAAACCAGGTGCAAACATTGTGCTATACCCCAACGAAAAAGTTATTATCCAAACAGGCAAAGCAATTGCTAATACAGGCACAACTCCTGAGCGTGAGCAAACTTCATCCAAAGAGCTCATGGCTTTTAAATATGATAAAAAAGCGGTAGTCCCGGAAGTTTCTGACGGGGCAATTGTAGAAACATCGTGGGTGAGCAACAGGCTCATTTTTAAAAAGGAGAACTTTACCGACCTGGCCTTACAGCTTGAACGCTGGTACGATGTGAAAATAATTTTCGATAACGATAAATATCAAAAAACGCAGTTTACAGGATCATTTAAAGACCAGGATATAAAAGAAGTAATGAAAGCTTTGAAACTTATCGGGTCGTTCCATTATACTATTAACGATAACCTAATCCATATCTGGTAACCAATTATTATTAAACTTAAAGAGAAGAAAGGAAAAATATTATGACTTAACTATACAACTCCATAACCTGTTGAGTCTCAAAAAAAGAAGGAAGTGCGGGAACACTTCCTAAGTGGGGCAATACATGTTTTTTTCACCTTGAATCTTGCTGGATCTCAGGTCTTTTATCATTTTATTAACCTCAACAAACCAAATATATGAAAAAAACTTTTAGTTCTTTCATTAAACGTACCTATGTCAAAAAAATCCTTTTGTGTGTGAAACTAACCTATGCTATACTGCTGATAACATTTATGCATGTTTCAGCAAGCGTACATTCGCAGGAAAAAATTAATGTAAATGTTAAAAACATTAGTCTTGACCGTTTTTTTGAACTTCTGGAAAAAAGAAGCAGTTATTCTTTTTTGTACAACAACCAGGTCATATCCGACCAAAAAGTAAATATTACAGTAACCGATTTTACAGTACCGCAAATACTCGACATCGCTTTAAAAAACACCGATCTTTCTTACAAGATCCTGTCGTCGAACCTGGTGGTGATCACCCAGCGGGCCTCGCCTCAAGTCAGCGATATTAAAGTCGCGGGTACAGTAACAGATGCTAAGGGCGAAGCGCTTATAGGCGCCACCGTGGGTGTAAAAGACGGTAAAAACTTAACTGTTACCGATGTTAACGGCAATTTTTCCGTAACTGTACCCGAAAACGCAACCCTGCTGATATCGTATATAGGCTATCAAACGCAGGAAGTCGCTGTAGGCGGGAGAACGCAAATTACCGTGGTATTAAAGGAACTTACCGGCAGCTTAAACGAAGTTGTTGTGGTAGGTTACACCACTCAGCGTAAAAAGGACCTGACCGGTGCCGTTTCACTGATCAACAGTAAAGATATCAACAGCATTCCTGTTGGTGGGGTTGACCAGATAATGCAGGGTAAAGCCGCAGGTGTGGCTATAACCCAAAATACAGGCGCTCCGGGCGATGCTATAGCAGTACGCATCCGTGGTGTTGGTACTATAAATGATAATGATCCGCTTTATATTGTGGATGGTGTACCAACTAAGGATGGCATTAATGAAATAGCCCCCGGCGATATTGAAAGCATTAATATTCTTAAAGATGCCTCATCAGCTGCTATTTACGGGGCAAGGGCATCAAACGGTGTTGTTATAGTTACCACAAAACGCGGCACTTCGGGTAAAGCGAAACTGAGCTTTAGCGCATATACAGGTGTGCAAACTGCCCAGAACCTTATTAAGATGGCCAATACCGCGCAATATGTAAATGCTTACAATACTGCTGCAAGAAATGATAACAGGGCACCCATATCTGATAGTTTGGCAAGAACTTTTTCGGATGTAAACTGGCTGAAACAAGTACTGAAACCTGCCCCTGTAAGCAATGCGCAGCTATCAGTTAGCGGCGGCAATGAAAATTCGCAATACATTGTTTCGGGTAATTATTTTACGCAGGATGGATTGATCAAAAATTCATCATACAACAGGTTTAACCTGCGCACTGCCATTAACAGTACTATATCACAGTATTTTAAAATAGGCACCAATATAAACCTTGCTTATTCAAAAACAAGGCAGGTAGGTACATCGGGCGATGGTTATGGCAGCGGCAACCCCGGGGCAAGTGTTGTGCGTTATGCGTTATTCCGCACCCCGGCTACCCCGGTTTATAATGCACAAGGTCAGTTTGTTGACTTGCCTGCCCATTATGATGTTTTAGGCGACGGAATAAACCCGGTGGCATTGGCTGATGCAACTAACCGTAATTTTTATGGTTATACGGTACTCGGTGATGCTTATGCAGAGGTTGATCCTATCAAAAACTTAAAAATAAAATCGGATATCGGAATAAACCTGATTCAAACTGATTACAAACAGTTTTTTGAAACTTTCGGGATAGACCGCTTTTTTAACACGCCAAATTCGCTTGCGCAATCGCACTCAAACGAGCTGAATTATAACTGGACAAACACTGCTACCTATGACCTTACTTTAGGTAAGAGTGTGTTTAACTTTTTAGCGGGCAGCGAAGCTATTAAGCAAGACATACAGGCTCTTTCTGCTTCGCGGAATACATTTGTTAGCCAGGATCCTGGTCTTCAATATCTTGACGCCGGCAGTGCGGCCTCGCAGCAGAATGGTGGTAACGAATCGCATTATACATTGTTCTCTTTGTTTAGCCGCATTAATTATCAATACAATAATAAATACCTGGCCAGTGTAAATTTCAGAAGGGATGGATCATCTCAATTATCTCCTTCATCAAGATATGAAAGCTTCTATTCCGGATCGTTAGGATGGCGGATAGACCAGGAGGATTTTATGAAGAATATTAAGCCAATATCTACATTTAAGTTAAGGGCAAGTATTGGTCAGTTAGGTAATTCGCAAATAGGCGATTATCCATATACTTCGCTTTTAAGTGGTGGTTTTTATTATCCATTTGGCGGCGTTACCAACCAGGGATACAGCATAGTAACAAAAGGCAACCCCAATATTCGATGGGAATCGAGCACGCAAACAGACGTAGGCTTAGACCTCGGTTTTTTTGAAAACGCATTAATGCTAACTGCCGATTACTACGTAAAAAACAGTTCGAACGTATTGTTAAATCTACCTGAACCAAGCAGCGCAGGCAACGGCGGAAACCCGGCAGTAAATGCAGGCAAGGTACGCAACAGCGGCCTTGAGCTTGAGTTAAGCTATAAAAAAACAATCAACCATGATCTGTCATATAGCTTAAGCGGCAATTTTGCTACGGTAGATAATAAAGTTGTTTCATTGGCTGGCGGTTTGCCTATTGTTGGTGGCAGGATAGATAATAATTACTACGCTACGCTTACAGAAGCAGGCCACCCGATAGGTTCATTTTATTTATTGCAACAGGAAGGTATTTTTCAAACCGCGCAGCAGGTATTTACCCATGCCTACCAGGGCCCGGGTGTAAGGGCCGGCGATGTAATGTATAAAGACCTTAACAATGATGGTGTTATTGATGACAAGGACCGCAGCTTTGTGGGTAGCCCTATCCCTAAATTCACCTATGGTTTTACAGGCAATGTGCAATATAAAAA
>JABDFZ010000075.1:0-3202 GCA_013286325.1 Bacteroidota bacterium
AAAGTTGAGAATGGGAAATTATCTGAAAGCAGGTTAGCATTCAGCGCAAAATTTGCCTGCATGTCGCCATCCACAATCATTTCCGGGTATTTTTTGTGTAAAACATCAACTGCCTCCCTTGTTTTCTCAGGTATTGGGCCCGAATTCGATCCGAAATTTGAATAGGATAAAATTGCCACACGGGGCTCAATATTAAACTGCCTTACCGAATGTTCTATTAATACTGTAATGTCTACCAGTTCCTGTACCGATGGATTAATATTTACCGTTGTATCACCAAAAAACACAGGCCCTTTTTTGGTGATCATCATATACATACCTGCTACACGGCTTACGCCTTCTTCGGTACCTATAATTTGTAGTGCGGGTTTTATAGTGGTTACATAATCTTTGGTTAAACCCGAAATTAAGGCATCGGCCTCACCAAACTGTACCATGCATGCGCCGTAATAATTACGATCGTGCATTAGTTTTTTTGATTCATATTTTGTTACCCCTTTTCGCTGGCGTCTGTTATATAAATATTCAGCATATTCGTCAAGGCGTTCGCAGTTTTCTTTGGGATCGATCATATGTACATCGCCGAGGTCAATATCGTAGTTGCGCATTATCTGCTTTATCTTCTCAATATTGCCTAACAAAATTGGAGTAGCTATACCCTCTTCTTTAACAATTTGCGCCGCCCTTAAAATTTTATAGGTATCTGCCTCAGCAAAAACTATCCGTTTAGGGTTCTGTTTTGCTTTATTGGTTAAGTTCCGTAACAGCTTATCATTAATGCCAATCCTCGATCTTAATTCTTCGGTATAAGCATCCCAGTCTGTTATTACTTTACGTGCTACTCCTGATTCAACTGCAGCCCTTGCAACTGCCGACGAAACCTCCGTAATAAGCCGGGGGTCCATCGGTTTGGGGATAATATAATCACGACCAAACTTTAAATTGGTAGTATTATAAGCCAGATTAACTGCTTCAGGGATCGGTTTTTTCGCCATCCCGGCAATGGATCTCACAGCAGCAATCTTCATCTCTTCGTTAATCGCTGTCGCTCTTACATCCAGCGCGCCCCTGAAAATATATGGGAAGCCAAGTACATTATTCACCTGGTTTGGAAAATCGGACCTGCCGGTAGCCATTATAATGTCTTTTCGTGAGCTTATAGCTAAATCGTAAGCGATTTCGGGCTCAGGGTTGGCCATTGCAAACACAATCGGATTTTTTGCCATAGCACGCAGCATATCAGGGGTAACTACATTTCCGGCTGAAAGCCCAACAAAAACGTCAGCGTTTTTCATTGCATCTGCCAGTGTTTTCACATCCTTGCGGGATGTTGCAAATTCCAACCTGATCTCATCAAGGTCGGTACGATCAGGAGTTATTAAACCGTTGATGTCGAACATCACCATGTTTTCTTTTTTAACCCCCAGCGCCAGGTACATCTTTGAGCACGATACTGCGGCAGCACCCGCGCCATTAACCACCATTTTTATTTTTTCAAGCTTTTTACCCTGTATTTCACAGGCGTTTATTAAAGCCGCACCCGATATAATTGCCGTACCATGCTGGTCATCGTGCATTACCGGAATCTTCATTTCGGCTTTTAACCTGCGTTCGATCTCAAAACAGGTTGGTGCCGATATATCTTCCAGGTTTATTCCGCCGAATGTAGGTTCGAGCGCTCTGACGATATTTACAAACTCCTCTACCGTTTTTGCGTTGATTTCAAGGTCAAAAACGTCAATATCAGCATAAATTTTAAACAGCAACCCCTTACCTTCCATAACGGGTTTACTTGCTTCGGGGCCAATATTGCCTAAGCCAAGCACAGCTGTACCATTGCTGATAACCCCCACAAGGTTGCCTTTAGCAGTATATTTATATACGTCTTCAATATTATCGGCTATCCGCAGGCAGGGTTCTGCAACGCCCGGCGAATAGGCCATGCTTAAATCGCGTTGTGAATTAGTTGATTTGGTAGGTACTACCTGTATTTTACCGGGGCGCCCTTTTGAGTGATAGTTTAATGCGTCCTGGTTACGGGTGGGTTTGTTCATCTTCTCAGTTACTGGTCAGTACAAAAGTAAGGATTTTTTTATTGCGGAAGCTGGAATGTGGGCTGTTAAATGAAGGAGAGATTGCGATTTAAATTAGTTAAAACGGGAAAATTTCTTATGCTTTAGGTCGCCCAAAAAACAAAACATAACCATCGGCATCCATTACTTCAAAGCCGCGCAGCCCATCGCTATTGTCATGAATGGATTGATGGAATGTTACACCATTTGAACTGTATTCCTCAAATAATAGGTCAGGTTCATCAACAGAAATGTATGCATCCCAACGGGCCCATTCATGTCGGGTATGATTGGGAATAGGTTTTATATCATCAGTAATTGCCTTTAACATAAAGGAAACCGGGCCGCGACCCACCATAGCCCAATACGGACCATCGTCAGGGCCAGTATACCATACTTCAAACCCAAGTTTATTTACATAAAATGCTACCGAATCTTTTAAATTCGAAACAATAAAAAAAGGCGTAATGAAGTTAAGCTTTGACATTTTTTTACGTTTTGATGAAAAGGAAAAGGCGTCTCACCCAAGTAAAACACCTCAACATATTTTCTTACTCCCGCATTTGACATCCGACTTTCTTAATTCCGAAATCGAATATCCGAAATCAATTATCCCTTATTAATCTTAATAGTCATGCCGGGTTGCAGACGGTTCTTTTTTAAACCATTCAATGATTTAATACTTTCAACAGAAGCGCCGTCAAATTTTGCGGCTATGCTGCTAAGTGTATCACCGCTTTTAACTTTATAAGTTGTGTAATTACGGTGGCTGCTTTTTGATGCAGAGGGCTTTTCTGCAGGTTCGTCTGTCGGTTCTTTTACTTTTAGTCTTTGGCCAACTACAGCCTTGTTGCTATGCAAATGGTTCCAAACTTTTATATCCTGCACTTCAATGCCGTAGGTATCGGCAATATCGCTCAATGTTTCACCTCGCCTTACTTTATGATAGGCAGGTGTTTTTTCTGATTTATTTTCGTGATACGCAGCTGCATAAATAACTGGCTGAGGTGCCGGGGCGGCCATGTTCGAGTTATTCAATGCTTCGTACAAAGCTGCATATTTAGTTTTATCAATCTGTGGGATCACCATTCTGCGTGGCGATTTTACTGTACCATTAATGATCTGCCTTT
>JABDFZ010000075.1:3212-17540 GCA_013286325.1 Bacteroidota bacterium
TGTATGAAGGGTTTAATATGGTTAATTCCCTCAGATCAAGGTTCAATGCCTGCGAAACAGTGCTTAGCGGCAGGTATTTATTAACTAAAACGGTATCTGTTTTTAATGAAAAATTACAGGCAACAGGTACAATATTGTGTTTGCTGTAATAGTTCATTAAGTAATCTACCGCAATAAATGCTGGGACATATCCCCTTGTTTCGTAAGGTAAATACTGGCGGATCGACCAGAAATCATTAGCGCCGCCTGCCTTTTCAATGGCACGTTCTACATTGCTTTTACCACAATTGTATGATGCTATAGCCAAAAGCCAATCGCCAAATTCCTGATAGGCATCTTTTAAATAAGCTGCAGCAGCATAACTGGCCTGTATAGGGTCGCGGCGATCATCAACATAGTCATCCATATTTAAGCCGTAAAGCTTTGCAGTGGTGAACATAAATTGCCATGGCCCGGTTGCACCAACACGAGATACCGCATAAGGATCGAGTTTGGATTCAACTATGGATAAATATTTTATTTCATCAGGAATCCCGGCATCATGAAAAGCTTTCTCATAAATAGGGAAGTAATATTTTGTTAAACCTAAAACACGACCCATCTCTTCGCGGTTACGCGAATAAATATCAATATAGCTCTGAACGTATTCGTTATAATCTAACTGGATATCCTTCTTTATCGAATCCAAACGGCGTTTGTAGATACCGCTTTGCGAAGTCAATGGTGCTGGTTGATTTATTACAGGAACTATAATGGTATCTGCATAATCTTTAGGAACATCATTGATGAGTTTACTACTTTGAAATGTTAATGGTGCCGGAGCAGGAGAGAAAACAGGTGCGGCCCTGAGGATTTGTAATGATAATAAACAGATGATCAGCGTAAGTATTTTCTTCATTATTTAGGGTTTAACTTAGCGAATACTGGCAGTATATTTTACTAATGTATTAATTTTCTATAGTCCGAGGAAATATTTGGAAAAATTTAACAGTTCCTGCTCATTAAAATTTTTGGTCAACAGTT
The DNA here is from genome assembly GCA_013286325.1 of Bacteroidota bacterium. Lineage (GTDB taxonomy): Bacteria > Bacteroidota > Bacteroidia > Sphingobacteriales > Sphingobacteriaceae > Mucilaginibacter. Next base: position 4,236 of record JABDFZ010000075.1, read on the forward strand.
GTAAGCCTAACGGCAATCCCTTACTATTATTGCCCGTAGGCAGTGAAATGGCGGGTACTCCTGCTAACGATGCTTGTACGGTAAAAATGTCGGAAAGATACGTTACAACCGGATCTTTTTCCTGTTTCCCTAATGCAAAAGCGGGCTCAGGGGCAGTTGGGATAAGAATAAAATCATATTCCTCCAAAATAGCAGCCGTTTTTTCCTGTATCAGGCGGCGCACTTTTTGGGCCTTGGAGAAGTAAGCGTCATAATATCCTGCGCTAAGTACAAAAGTACCCAGCATTATACGGCGTTTAACTTCTTTACCAAACCCTTCAGAGCGTGAACGTTTATAAGTCGATACCAGATCGGTCGCAGCAGGGCTTCGGTAACCATAATGCACACCATCATACCGCGACAGGTTTGATGATGCTTCGGCCATGGCCAGGATATAATAAGTCGGCACCAGGTAATCCAGTAATTCAAATGCTATTGGTTTAACTGTATGGCCTTCGGCACGTAATTTATCAATGTAATTTACAAGTGTGCTCTTAACCTCGCCATCAACTCCGGGGCTCGACAGGGCTTCCTGTAAATAGGCTATCTTTTTTATTCCGGGAGCTTTTATTTCCCCGCTGAATGCCGGCACAGCAACATTTGCTAAGGTACTGTCGTATTCATCAGGACCAGCCATTATCTCAAGCAAAAGGGCGGCATCTTCTACCGACCGTGTAATAGGGCCCACCTGGTCGAACGATGATGCGTAAGCAATTATACCGTGTCGTGAAATACGCCCGTAGGTTGGTTTTAGCCCAATCAAGCCACAAAACGAGGCTGGTTGCCTTACAGAGCCACCGGTATCAGTGCCCAAAGCAGCATGGCACATATTTGCCTGCACAGCAACAGCCGAACCGCCCGAAGAACCACCCGCAACACGGGTTTCATCAGCATAATTTTTTACCGGGCCGAAAAAGGAGTTCTCATTAGATGCACCCATTGCAAACTCGTCGCAGTTACAGCGGCCGATAATCACAGCATCTTCAGCAAGCAAACGCTCAACTATAGTTGATGAGTAAACAGAAGTAAAATCTTTTAAAATTTTGGAAGAGGCATTTACTTTATGCCCTTTATAGCAGATATTATCTTTTATAGCGATAACCATTCCTGCCAGCTTACCGGCATTACCCTGCTTAATACGGGCATCAATTTTAATGGCACTGGCTAATGCTTCCTGTTCAAACACTTCGTTAAAAGCATTTAAATGAGCATTTAAGGTGATATTGTTTAGATAACCTTGTACCAGTTTTTCAACCGAAGTTTTTCCGGATGAAATCTCACTCTTTATTTCACTTAAAGAGGTATAAAACTTAGTCATGGGCCTAAAATAAAAAACTTATCCGTTGATTGCATAAACAATCTACAGATAAGTTTTAAGATGTAAACATTAAACAGCCGGAACAGTAACCTGAACCTGATTTTATAACCTAAACTTTAGGTTTTTCCTCGGTATTGGTATTGGTAGTACCACCTGAAGTAGTGCTGCTGCTTTCGCCGTTTTGAGCATCTTTAAATTCTTTCATGCCCTTGCCTAAACCTTTCATAAGTTCAGGAATTTTTTTACCGCCAAACAGTATTAAAATTGCAATGATGATCAGAATAATTTCTGGTGCGCCTAATCCACCCATGATTTTTAAGTTTTATTTATGATTTATATTCTTATTACGTGTTTTTTGTTGGTTCTGCTGTTACAGCATCATTATGCGTAGCAGTAGTGTGGTTTTCGGTAACATGCCCGGGATGTTCACCTGCGTGGGTATCATCAAAAGGTACAACCTCGCCAGCTACATGGCTTTCAACCACATGGTGGTCTTCTGTTGCAAAATGACTGTCATTTACCGGTACGGTATTTTCAACCGGTTGAAAACGGGTTGAGCCCTCTGAAGTTTGATTTTGAGCAGTTTGCTGATTTTCGGCTGTAGCCTGTTCAACCCTTTTTTCTTCTTCCCTTTTTTCCTCGAAATTATTTATCTGATTATTAATCTCGCGTTTAACGCCCTCGGATGCGTCTTTAAAATCGCGGATCCCTTTCCCAAGGCCTCTTGCAATTTCAGGGAGTTTTTCTCCTCCAAAAAGCAACAGGGCCACAAATACTATCAGCACCATTTCGGAAGAACCGATGTTTAAAAATGCAAGAACTGAACTATGCATAGGGGTAAAATTAATTTAGCCTACAAATATAGGCAATTTAAAATTTATAAAGTTCAAACTAATTTGCTACAAGCCAAATTTTTGGGTTAACTGCAGTAGTGCCTTTGTATAACGCGAAATCAACTATCGCTTCCCCGGTTGCTGAATCGGTGGCTACAGTACCAATTACCTGCTTGGTGCTTATTTTTTGGCCCTCTTTTACTGTAAAGCTTTTAAGATTTGAGTAAGCAGTAAAATATTCACCATGTTTTATAACTACCAGCCAGGTACCGCTTACATTCGAAATCCCGGATACTTCACCCTGGAAAACAGCCCTTACAGATGCTCCCTGGTTTGTTTTAATACTCCAGCCATAGCTTTCATTTTTAATGCCGGTATCGTCATAATAAATACCAAATCCTTGTTTTATGCTGCCATTGGTAACCGGCCAAGGTAAAGCGCCGCGGCTTTCCAAAAAGTTGCTCGATAACCTTGCCGACTCAGGTGTAGCATTTAAAACCTCGCTATCGCTCGATCTTTTGGTTATTGTTTTTGTTTTTGGGGCGGCTACTTCTTTATTTTCGGCTTTTGCCTTGGCAGCAGCGGCTTTTGCTTCTGCCCTTGCCAGCTCCTCGGCTTTGCGCCTTGCTTCCTCAATTTCGCGGTGTATAGCGGCGTTAATCTCCCTGTTAGTCCTGGTTATTTTTCTTTGTACTTCCTGTTGCTGTTGTTTTAACTGTCCTTCATGTTTTGAAAGGTCGGCAACTACCTGTACCTGGGTGTTTTTTTCATCGCCGAGGGTTCTCTTCTCCTTCTCCTGATCTACCAGTAAATTGTTTTTTTCTTTTTTATTTTTATCAAGCTCACCTATTTTAACATGAAGTTCGGTTTGTGTTTGCTGTATATATCCAGCCTGGCGTTCGCGGTAGGTGCCAATTTGTTGTAAATATTTTAAACGTTTGTACGCCTGGTTAAAATCTTCGGCTGCAAAAATAAACATCAGCTTATTATATGCGCTGGTATTCCGGTAGGTAAACAGCACCATGGCGGCATATTCCTTCTTAAGCTGGTCTAACTGTGTTTGCAGATTACGTACAAAGTTATTGCTTTCTGAGATTTGGCTATCCAGGTTCCTTACCTCCGAATTAATGTTACTGATCTTTTCTTCGCGGATGCTGATCTGCTGTTTTAATAAACTAAGCTGTTTTAAAGTAGACTTTTTATTGTTTGACGTTTCCTGGTACTCGTGATTAAGCTTTTCCAGCTCTTGGGTCAATTCTTCCCGATGGCGTTTTAATTCGGCGCTGCTTTGAGCATGCACGCTGAATGCGGCAAAAACAAAAATTAAAATTAAAGCTGCTTTAAAAAATTTCATTCTTTGTTAAATAAAGATTTGATAGCTTCTAAAAAGTTGTCAAATCTGATCAAATTTAATCTGCCGGTGTATACCTTGATGGAATGCTGAAAGGATATTCAAGCGGCTGATCGAAGTCTGCTTTTGTATAATGCAAATTAACCTGTATTTTTTTATCTTTCACTACAGATGCAATATCTATTTGCGATGGCATTATTCTGTTAGTGGCTTGTATAAAGGCTCCATTTACAACCTGTAATGATTGCCCAGCACCCTGGTTACCCAGATTTGTTTGGGTTGCCTTCATATCAGGGCCTAATATAAGCTTATAAACCAAATCGTCTAAGTTTCCGGTTAAAGTAGTGTTACCATTATCAACTTTAAAATCCGCACCTTCATTTAGCAATTCAGGGATGGCATTGCCAATAAGCAGCGATTCCAGCGTTTTATAATTAATCTGCTTGCCGGTATATTTATAAATATAATTAAACGGCTTACGCACATAAAGGCTTTGCAGGCGATTGATAAGCATTATGCTGTCAGGTGTAATTACTGCCCTTGCAACTTCAATCCCGGCAATAGCGGTAATTGAAACCCATATTTTCTGATCTCTTTTTATCCTGATGTTCAAAGTAACATCATTACTGCTTGTACCCATATCGAGCCTGGTTTTAGCCTTTCCCGAAAATGTATCAAAATTTGTTTGTTGTGCCTTTATAGCAGCTATCTTAATTGCTTTGCTGTCGACAGCTGGTTTTGCAGCAGTATCAACCGCTACCCTTTTAACCAAAACCTGTTTACGGCTTTTACAGCTAAAAACAAGCAACAGCGAGCATAAGGCTATTAATTTTATACTGATGGCTGTATGACGGCCACTTTTATATAAAATGCTATTCAATGTATTTCTTTTCATTTATTTTTCGATCCAAAAATGGCGATTGAGCGCCTTTTTCTTTAGCTTTTTTCCAGTTCTCAACCGCGCCGTCAATATTTCCCAAATAAAACAGCACGTCGCCATAATGCTCTATTTTTCCAGTGCTTTTGTTTTTATCGTCAGCCAATGCTTTTTCCATCCATGTTTTGGCACCTGCATAATCTTTTTGTTTGAACAATATCCATGCATAGGTATCTTCAAACGATGCATTATTAGGCTGCAGGTCTATGGAATGCTTTGACATTTGTGCTGCCTTTTGCAATTGCTCGCCTCTTAACGATAAATAATACGCATAATTATTTAATGTAAATGCATTATCCGGATTATAGGTTAACGCTTTCTCGTAGGCTTCATCCGAGCTCTTAATATCCTTTAAATCATGATAACAATCGCCAAGTGATGAAAAGCTTTGCGAAAGTAGATCCTTATCCTGAAGTTCTAATGAAGTTGCGTTTTTAATATAATCTACCGCTTTATGAAAGTCTCTTTTCTGAATCCAGGCAACGCCAACCAGATAATTCATCCAGGCCTGATTCGGGAACAGGGATAAAGAGTTTTCGCCATCTTTAATTGCGCCGTCGAAATCATTATCCCCTAAGTCAATCCGCACCAGTTGTTCTTGCACCTCATAAACCTGGTTATTTAGGGCAATTGATTTTTGATACATTGCTTTAGCTTCCTTCAACTTTTCATTTTGCAGCAGCATGTCGCCATATATGGCATAGGCTTTGGCATCAGCAGGATGGGCAACAGTTAGGATCCTGCTCAGCTCAAGAGCACTGGCTTTGGCATTGGGATCGGGGAATTTAGGCAGATAACCCAAAACGATCTTTATCTTTTGATCGATATCCATATCAGGTATGGCAAAGGCAAGTGTAAGCTCGGTATAACAAGCCTCATAATCTTTTTTATCCCGGTAGATATCAGCGAGCGACAAATGTACCAGGCCGCTGTTCGGTTTAATTTTTTCTGCGTCTTTTAAAACTTTCAAAGCTTTATCGCTAAAGTTATTTGCGTTGTACAGCTGTGCCAAAAATAAATAATATCTTACCTGCGATGGGTCGGCAGCTATCATTTGCTCCAACTGACGTGCGGCCTGGTCAACCTTACCTTGTTTTAAATAAATTTTCTGGCGGTTGGCCAGCAGGTCATCGGTAGGGCCGGTTATCTGTTCAACCTTATCATAAGCCTGTAATGCCTCGTCATACCTTTTCAGAAGAAAAAAAGCATTAGCCTTATCGTAATAATAATCCGGCTTATCAGGATTGATCCTTATTAATTCGTTAAATACATTTTCAAGCTTATCAATATTGTTGCTTTTTTCGTAGCAATCGGCCAGTGCAGCCCAATACCATTCATTATCGGGATTAACTGTTACCGCTTTTTCTAACAGCATTTGAGCATCGTCGTAATTATTTTTTGTTTTTTTAATGATGGCCAGCTCAAACAGAGAGGCATCATTTGAAGGATCTAACTGAATAACGCGGTTAAAAAGATCGGAAGCCAGTGTAGTATTCTCAACCGTTTTTTCCCTTAGGGCAGAAAAAAACAATTGCCTCACCATTGCGCTATCGGTTGATGTCATGGGCTTTGAGGCAACCACAACAACTTTATTTTTATTCTGGGCAATAGCTGAATTATTTAGAATCAAGAGACAAGAACCAAGAATCAGGATAGAAAGAGCATACCTTCTCCTTTTTATATCCTGTACAGCATTTCCAACCTCCTGGTTTCTTGTATACATTTTATTGACCTTATTTTTTCCTGTTTCCTTATCCTAAGCCCTATCCTATTCCTGTATGTCCATATCCGCCTTCGCCGCGTTGGGTTTCATTTATTACTTCTACCTGTATCCAGTTTACTTGTTCGTGCCGGGCTACTACCATTTGGGCAATCCTGTCGCCGCTATTGATCTCAAAATGCTGATCGGAAAAATTGATCAACAACACTTTAATTTCACCGCGGTAATCAGCATCAATTGTTCCCGGCGAGTTAACTATACCGATGCCATGTTTAAAGGCAAGTCCGCTTCGTGGACGAATCTGTGCTTCAAAACCTTCGGGCAATTCCATAAATAGTCCTGTTGGGACTAATTTACGCTCCATTGGTTTAAGCATGATAGATTCTTCCAAATCGGCACGCAGGTCCATGCCTGCAGCATGTAATGTTTCGTATGCCGGAAGGCTATTTTTCGATCTGTTAATAATCCTGATGTTCATCGCCTGCTTAATATAGCTTTTAAATCTTTCCACTCAAAATAAAGTGTCCCTGCTGCAAATAATACTAAAAGTAAATTCCCTGCAAATATATTCCGGTTAAACACGCTGAACGATAAATAAACGAGAATTATTGAAGATATAATATAAACGAGGTTCTTTTTAATATTATATGGAATCGGATAGTTTTTTTGTCCCCACAGGTATGATAACACCATCATGGTGGCATAGGCAATTAAAGATACCCATGCCGATGCCATATAACTGTACATAGGAATAAAGATAACGTTGAGTACCAATGTTAATATGGCACCTATACCTGATATGTACAGGCCGTATTTTGTTTGATCGGACAGGCGGTACCATACTGAAAGATTCATATAAATACCCAGGCTTACATAACCAAAAACCAATGGCGGTACAACCCTAAGTCCAACCCAGTATTTATGGTTTGGGATAAAATATTTAAGTATCTCTATATTGGCTACTATAGCTACAAATATGATGCAAACGGCTATTACAAAGTAATCCATAATGCGGGCATAAGTTTGCCCTGCATTTTTATTTTTGGCGTGATTAAAAAAGAATGGCTCCGCCCCTAGCCTGAATGCGTTTATGAACAAACTAAGGAACAGCGAGATTTTTGCACAAGCGCCATACACACCAACTGCATTGGCTTTTTGGCTTAATGGCAGCAGCTTACCTAAAAGCAATTTATCGAGGTTTTCATTAAGCGAATAGGAGATATTAGCTATTAGTATTGGCCAGCTGTATGCCAGCATTTCTTTAAGCATTGGCCAGTTGAACCTGAACTTTAATTTCAATAACTCTGGCAACAATAATATCAGTGTTATAAGGCTCGATATAAAATTAGACAGAAACACATATCCCACCCAACCATGCCTGAACCATTGATTTATATAAGCAGTACCAGCAAGATTATGCTTCGCTATATAAGGTAATACATAAATAAAAAGCAGGTTGAAACCCACAAAAACAGTAACATTTATAAACTTAATAATGCCATACCTGCCCGGCTTTCCATCAGCGCGTATTTTGGCAAAAGGGATAACAGCAAAAGCATCGAGTACTAAAACAGCAATAAAGCATTTTACATAAATTACATAATCTTCGTGGCTGCTGTTGCCAATACTTACCTCATTGGCTATGTTATTCACCAATGGGATAGCAATAAGCAGGAACAGGGTTGATAAGGTAATTACTGTTGCGAATGCATTATTATAAACGGTTTGTTTTTCATCCTCTCTTTTGTTTAAGTATCTGAAAAAGGTTGTTTCCATCCCGAACGCCAAAACGGGATTAAGCATGGATGCCCAGCTGAACATGGTGGTAAATATGCCATATACATTGGGGGCATATGCTATTGTATAAATAGGCGTAAGGATGAAACTAAGTACCCTTGAAACAATTGTACTTATTCCATATATGGCCGTTTGCCCGGCGAACTTTTTAGCAGTTGACAATTTTTATATTAAAGGGAGTTGACCTGAAAAACCTATACCAATTATAGGCTCTTTTTTACGACCTCAAAATTACGATAGTTTTTCAATTCGCCTTCATTGCTTTCAACAAGATTTACTTCGGCATGCTCAGGGCCTTCATGGCACCATTCTAAAAACATTTCGAGCGCCAGGTTATCACCTTCAGCAGCAATAAGCACATCACCATTAACGTCGTTTTTAATATAACCTTTAACACCGAGCTGATCAGCAACTGCTTTGGTTGAGGCCCGGTATAAAACGCCCTGTACTTTACCTTTTACTACGATATCGAGGTGGGTCATGATTAGTTGGAAAGTTATAATGTTTAAAGGTTGTAAAGTTAAGAAAGATTGATTTTTCTTTATATTAATGTAATTAGTTATTTGAACATTTTGGAACCCTTACAACATTTAAACAAGTTTTCTCACCTTTGTCTCTGGTGTGATTTTTAAACCATCCAGATCAGTTATTAGATTTAAGCCTGGGGTTTTACCAACTTCAATCGAACCTTTCTCATCATCTATACCCAGGTATTTCGCACCATTTAGCGTACCCCATTCAATCAACTGGGCTGTACTTATAGCCGGATATTTATGCTGGATGGTTCGCATCTCGCTTAAAATACACAGTTTACTATTGGAAGCGAGGCTGTCAGTACCTAATGTAATGTTATAGCCCTGACCTATAAAAAGTTCGATTTTAGGTAATATGTTCTCAATATAAAGGTTGGCGTTAGGGCAAAAACAAAAATGGATTTTGCGGTCGAAGCGTTTTATAAAGTAGATGTCTTTTAAATTGGTACAGGTATTATGCACCAGCAGTATCTCCTGCTTATTGGTTAGCAAAGGCAAAACCGACTGGAGTGAATTACGCGCCTGAGGTTTAAAATGCGATATGTCCATCCCAAAATGCGCATATAGATCGTTAAAGTTACCCTGCTTGTACCTGAAAAATTTATTTTCTTCCTCGCACTCCTGATTGTGGATACTGATGAGATTGGGGCGATTGTCGCTATACTTCTGGATCAGTTTAAACAATTCCTTTGATACCGAATAAGGCGCGTGAGGCGTTATTGAACACGACTGCGGCTTAAATTCATTCAGCAAGGCAAGTGCATTTTCAAATACAGCTGTTGCCCGTTCTGGTAAAAAACCAAACGTCTCTACAAAACTGTGATAATATAGTTTACTGTCGGCTTTAACCTTGATGGTGCTATTGGTATTAACTATATCGCCAACTGCAACAATGCCATTTTCGTACATGTCATTATCAGCCTGAATGGCAGCATCCAATACCAGCTGGCTATCTGCACCACGTACCTTTTGGATATCAATGATAAAATTAACCAGCCCTGTTTGCTGTTTAATTTTTTCTTTAAGATGCGAAAGTTCAAGGTGACAATGGGTGTTGATAAACCCGGGACAGATAATACCACTCACCTTTTCGACGGGAGCATTGTAGGTTTCTACTAAAGTATTCGGATCGATAACTGCTATTATCTTACCAAAATCATCAACTGTAACTATTCCGTTTTTTATTGGATCGGCATAAACGGGAAAAATGTAATCGGCTTTAAAACTTTTCATTCAATCTATAAAATAACACCCTCACTTCGCTTCAACTAAACTTACCCCGTTATATTATCAGATACACTTAACTTTAAATTATTGTTTTAAATATATAAGAATATTTTTTAAAAAGACTATCTTTTTTAAATTTAGTACTTTTGCAGTGTGATCAAACTAAAGGAAAAAATCGATATCCGCAGCTTAAGCCTGGAAACCTTACAGAAACATTTTATCCAAATGGAGGAAAAAAGTTTCAGGGCTAAGCAGGTATACGAATGGCTGTGGAAAAAATCTTGTTTTTCCTTCGACGAGATGAGCAATATTTCAAAAGAACTGCGCACTAAACTTAACGATAACTTTATTATTAATAACGTTAAAATACATAACTCACAGTATAGCGCGGATAAAACTATAAAAAATTCTTTTATTTTACACGACACTCATTTAATTGAGGGAGTTTTAATACCAACCCCTGGCAGAATGACAGCCTGCGTGTCGTCGCAGGTTGGTTGCAGTCTAACCTGTAAGTTTTGTGCAACAGGTTATATGGAGCGAAAACGTAATTTAAATCCCGATGAAATATATGACCAGGTTGTGCTGATTGATCAGCAAGCAAGAGAGAATTACGGTGTCCCGCTCTCTAACATCGTATATATGGGTATGGGCGAACCCTTGCTGAATTACAAAAATGTTTTGGACTCTGTTGAGAAAATAACTTCGGAAGAGGGGCTTAACATGGCGGCAAAGCGCATTACAGTATCTACCGCCGGCATAGCCAAAATGATTAAAAAACTTGGCGATGACCAGGTGAAATTCAACCTTGCTCTATCATTACACGCTGCAAATGACGAAAAGCGGAATACCATTATGCCCATTAATGAGCAAAATTCGTTAAAAGCATTAGCCGAGGCTTTGAAATACTACTACGCAAAAACCAAAAACCCGGTAACCTACGAATACATTATTTTTGATGGCTTTAATGATAATATTGAAGATGCAGTAGAGTTAGCCCGGTTTTGCAAACACTTGCCTTGTAAAGTAAATATTATTGAATATAACCCCATATCCATGGCGGCCTTTATAAACGCAGGAGAAGATAAAGTTGAAGCTTTTGCCGAATACCTGAAAAAACAAGGCGTTAATGTACACCTGCGCCGCAGCCGGGGCAAGGATATTGATGCCGCATGTGGTCAGTTGGCAATAAAGGAAGAAGCGAAAGTTTGATGTGCGGATGTGCAAATACGAGGATATGCGGATATTTAAGCCAATTACACAAACTATGGCTATAATAACTTAAAACATGAACCTGCAACGCAGTTACCTGGCCGACTTTGTTTCCTTATTATTTCCTGAGCTTTGTGCTGCTTGCCGGGAAAGCCTGGTGGCTAATGAGCAACTGATCTGTACCGATTGCCGCTATAATTTACCTTACACTAACTTTCATTTACAGCCCGATAATATTGTTGCCAGGCAGTTTTGGGGTAAAATTAAGCTGGAAGGCGCCTATGCGCTTTATTACTTTACCAAAGGCGGAAAAATTCAAAACCTGATGCACCAGTTTAAATATAACGGGATGCAGCAAATTGGTAATTTATTGGGAAGCATAGCAGGTGATCAGTTAAGTAAGAATGAATTATTTAATACGGTTGATTATATAATCCCTGTTCCGCTTCATAAAAAAAGAATGCGCGAACGTGGCTATAACCAAAGCGCCTGCTTTGCCGAAGGGCTGGCAACCAAACTAAATGCAATTGTTGAAGAAAACAATCTGGTGCGTGAAGTGGCAACTGAAACCCAAACCCATAAGTCGCGGTTTGCAAGGTTCGAAAACATGCAGGAGGTTTTTACAATTAAAAACCCGGAGCGTTTAATAAATAAACATGTATTATTAGTTGATGACGTGGTAACAACCGGCTCAACGCTCGAAGCCTGCGGCATCAGGTTACTTGAAATTGAAGGATTAAAATTGAGTATAGCTACAATTGCTTACGCGGAATAGAATCGCTGATTTTAGGCTGATGTTTGTGATGAAACTGATGTTTTAAAACCTTTAGGCTTTCAGCTTTCACACTTTTTGATACGCGCTCAATTTTTCGAAAAGGCCTTTGGGGTCGAATGGTTTTAAGATGTAATCATTCATGCCCGCATCATCAATCTGGCCGCGTTCGCTGCTCAGCATTGATGCTGTAAGTGCTATGATAGGTAGTTGCTGAAAATATGATTCCTTTTTTGCGCGGATAATCTGAGTAGCTTCAATGCCCCCCATTCCGGGCATATAAACATCCATTAATACAACATCATAATTGTGGTTAGCTTCAATTTTCTCCACTGCCTGAAAACCATTTTCAGCGAAATCGGCATGAGCCCCCCATCGGGTTAGCACCTTGTTGATTAAAAGCCTGTTTATGTTGTTATCGTCAACAACCAGCACATTTAAATGTAATTCGGTTTCCAATTTATAAAGCTTAAGTATTTATGAATTATATGCCCTAATACGTATCGCTATTAAAAAAGTTGTGAAAATTTCGGCTTAATTACACTTATTAAAGACCGAATAGCATAAAACGTACTGATTTTCAGTAGCCAATTAAGCACCATATGGTGCTTAATTGGCTAGCTAATTTCTTAGCCCAGGTGCTTATCACGATAAAGCGGATAGTCGTGCATTAATTTATGCACTTTTTTCTTTACTTTTTTCAGATTATCCTCATTGTCAGGGTCATTGATCACCATATCTATCAGTTCAACAATCTCTTCCATATCGCCTTCTTTCATTCCACGGGTTGAAATTGCAGCAGTACCTACCCTGATACCAGAAGTAACAAAGGGGGACTTATCGTCATACGGAACCATGTTTTTGTTTACAGTGATATCCGCAGCAACCAAAGCGTTTTCGGCTGCTTTACCGGTGATGTTTTTATTGCGAAGATCAATCAGTATTAAGTGGTTATCAGTACCGCCAGAAACTATTTCGTATCCGCGATCGGTAAATGCCTTTGCCATTGCGGCGCCGTTCTTTTTTACTTGTACAATATATTTCATGTACTCATCGCTCAAAGCTTCGCCAAATGCTATTGCTTTGGCTGCGATGATATGCTCCAGCGGGCCACCCTGTGTGCCAGGGAAGACAGCCATATCCAGTAAGGAAGACATCATCCTGATTTCTCCCTTTGGTGTTTTAATTCCGAATGGGTTTTCAAAATCTTTGCCTAGTAATATCATGCCACCGCGCGGGCCGCGCAGGGTTTTGTGAGTAGTAGTAGTAACAATGTGGCAATGCGGCAGCGGATCGTTCAGCAAGCCACGTGCAATAAGACCTGCAGGATGTGAAATATCAGCCAGTACCAATGCACCAATTTCATCGGCTACTTTGCGTATAAACTCATAATCCCAATCGCGTGAATAAGCCGAAGCACCGCAAATAATTAGTTTTGGTTTTTGCTCCAGGGCTACTTTTTTAAGCTGATCGTAATCAACCAAACCTGTATCCTTTTTTACCCCGTAAAAATGAGGCTCATATAACTTACCTGAAAAGTTTACAGACGAACCATGTGTTAAGTGG
>JABDFZ010000076.1 GCA_013286325.1 Bacteroidota bacterium
CCAATGGTAACACCGAGCAATGAAAGGAATGTACGCAGCTTGTTCTGCCTTAAAGCATCATAAGCAAACAGGAAGCTTTCCCCAAAGAGTTTTAAAAACAGCATATTGATTATTTTGATTCACCGATGCGTTTTTTTCAGCGGCGTATTTTTGATTATAAAGTTCTGATAAATTTTAGACTTTGTTTGCGTAAATAAGTTACAATATTTCTTATCTGAATGTAATAATAATTAACAGTAGTAAAACATAATCGGCATAATGCTGGTTTAATAAAAGTTCAACCAATTAAATCACAATTATCAATCGGTGTAATCTAAATAAAAATCCGTACATTTGCGCCCTTGAAAATTCATAACATTTTAGCATGAAATTATCTCAATTTAAATTCAACCTGCCCGAATCATTAGTTGCACACACGCCTGCCGGCACCCGCGACGAAGCAAGATTAATGGTTTTACACCGCGATTCAGGTAAAATTGAGCACAAAATATTTAAAGACGTATTGGATTATTTTGACGATAAGGATGTTATGATCCTTAACAACACTAAAGTATTTCCAGCACGTATGTATGGCAATAAGGAGAAGACTGGTGCCACAATTGAAGTTTTTTTATTAAGAGAACTAAATAAAGAATTAAGGTTATGGGATGTGCTGGTTGATCCGGCACGTAAGATTCGCGTTGGCAACAAATTATATTTTGGTGATGACGACCTTTTAATTGCCGAAGTAGTTGATAATACCACTTCACGTGGCCGTACAATCCGCTTTTTGTTTGACGGTACTGATGAAGAATTCCGCAGAAATGTGGAAATATTAGGTGAAACACCGCTTCCAAAATATATAAAACGTAAAGCTACTGCTGAAGATAAGGACCGTTACCAAACAATTTTTGCTAAGCACGAAGGCGCTGTTGCAGCCCCTACCGCTGGATTACACTTTAGCCGCGAGCTGATGAAACGCCTGGAATTGAAAGGTATTGAGTTTGCCGAAGTTACTTTGCACGTTGGTTTAGGCACATTCCGCCCGGTTGAGGTTGAAGACCTTACCAAGCACAAAATGGACTCGGAGCAGTTTATTATTGAAGAAAAACAAGCCAATATTGTAAACAGGGGTATTGAACGTAAACAGCGTATATGCGCTGTTGGTACAACTTCAATGCGTGCTATCGAGTCGGCTGTGTCGGCAAATAAAACTTTGAAGCCTGCTAATGACTGGACAAGCAAATTCATTTTCCCTCCATACGATTTTAGCATTGCCAACTCAATGATCACTAACTTCCACATGCCCGAATCAACCTTGTTAATGATGGTGTGTGCTTTTGGTGGATTTGAGAATGTTATAAATGCTTACGAAGTGGCAGTAAAAGAAAAATATCGTTTTTACAGCTATGGCGATGCCATGCTGATTATTTAATTTCAGAAGTCGGAAGTTCGATTTCAGAATTATAGAAAAAAGCCTCTTTAAGATTTAAAGGGGCTTTTTCATTTTTGCTTATTTAAGATTGATTTATAGCTTTGACTAACGATGGCTTCAGAAAATCTCAAATCTCAAATCTCAAATCTCAAATGTTACACTATTATTGTTGCCGGTGGTTCTGGAACCCGGATGCAATCTGTTGTTCCCAAACAATTCTTATTGCTTTGTGGCAAGCCTGTTTTAATGCATACTATTGAAGCATTTTATTCATCGGCAGTTAAACCTGCAATTATTTTAGTTCTCCCTGCCGAATACCATACCTACTGGGAGCAGCTTTGTAGAGAACATAACTTTACTATACCACATCAATTGATCACAGGCGGCGAAACCCGCTTTCATTCGGTAAAAAACGGACTTGGTTTGATAAATAATGACGAGGAAGCATTAATTGCAGTCCATGACGCTGTGAGACCTTTGATCAGCAGGCAGATTATTGAAAAGTCGTATCAATATGCCGCTGAACATGGAAATGCCGTTACAGCAGTTAAAAGCCGCGACTCGGTAAGGTTAATAGATGGCGACGGATCTAAAAGTTTAATCCGCGATGATGTTTATCTTATACAAACACCACAAACCTTCCAATCGGCACAAATAAAAAAGGGCTATCTGCAATCCTATAACCCTAAATTTACTGATGACGCAAGTGTTATTGAAGCAACAGGAATAAAAATAAACCTCACGGAAGGAAGCCATCAAAATATAAAAATCACTTTCCCGGAAGATATTTTAATTGCGGAAAGCATTTTAAGGAGTCGATAGTCCATGGACCATAGTCAATAGCTGAATAATTCAAACCACGGACTATGGACCATTGCCTTTAGGCTTAAAAATCTATGCTCTTCTGATTACCCCTAAAAGTAAAGCAATAACTGCTATTACTAAAAGGATGTGGATTAGATCACCACCAAACGGGTGAACAAAGAATCCGAATAGCCACACGATTACAAGTACAACTGCGATTAAATAAAGTAAGCTTCTCATTTTTGTAAAGTTTTAGTTGAAAATGCCTAAAGCATTGCTAAAACCATTCCAAAAGCGGGTATCAACAAAAAAACCCTGCTTGGCAGGGTTTTTTTGTTGATTACAAGTATTTTAATACTCATCCTCGTTAAAAAAGAAGTCATCTTTTGTAGGGTAATCAGGCCATATTTCTTCAATGTTTTCGTATGGCTCACCATCGTCCTCCAATGCTTGTAAGTTTTCGATAACCTCAACAGGCGCTCCGGAACGGATAGCATAATCAATCAATTCGTCTTTGGTTGCTGGCCAGGGAGCATCTTCAAGGTGAGATGCCAGTTCAAGTGTCCAATACATATTCTCTTATTTATTATAGTTATTCGGTAAATTTAATTTTTCGCAAAAGTATAATATTTTTTATTCGATTATCAACATTTTTTTTCATTTAACTGAAAATGGTTGATTAGGTTCATAAAGTTAGATTAAGTTGATTAAGTTACTTCGTTTACACGCATTTATTAACTCAATCAACCACTCTCCTAATCTACTTATTCAACTGTTCGTTCTTGGAATCCATTTATTCTCAGGTATATTATTTTCATTGCCAATTTTTCTTGCTAAAGTGAACAGGTAATCGCTTAATCTGTTTAAATAAATATTTACTTTTTCATCAACAGTGCTTTCTTCGGCAAGGTGTACCGATATCCGTTCGGCCCTCCTGCATACACAACGGGCAATATGACAATAAGAAATGGTACTACTCCCCCCTGGTAAAATAAAATGTCTCAATTCGGGCAAACTCTCGTTCATTTTATCCATTTCCTTTTCAAGCAATTCAATGTCTGCTAAATGAAGATCGGGTATAACCATTTTTGATTTTTCAGGATCAGCTGCAAGGGAGGCCCCGATAGTAAACAACCTGTCCTGTATTTGTTTTAATATTTCTTTATCATAATCGGTTATATCCTGATCGCGTATTAAACCGATGTACGAATTAAGTTCATCTACCGTTCCATAACTTTCAATACGGATGTGATGTTTAGCAACACGGGTACCGCCGATTAACGATGTAAGGCCCTTGTCGCCTGTCTTTGTATATATCTTCATTATAATTCCGGATGTTCGATGTCGAATTTATGACTTTGATTCGGGATGTTCTTATTTTGAATGTAAAAGTTTACAAACTTTCAAAAACAGAAACACTCCCGGCATTTAAGCGTTATATAAAATTTATCACCAACTTTGAAGCCAAATGGCCGAAATAGCCTTTTATTTTATTAAAAACAAACTATCGTGAAAAAATCAAAGTTCATTATATCCTTCTTTTTACTTGCTGCAGTAATATTTACAGGGTTAAAGTGCGCTGGTACGACAAATAAAACAGATAACGCCTCATCTGCCAAAATACCTGTTACAAGCTTTTTAAGCGAGGAACAATTTAATGCACTGTTTCCGCAACGAAATAAGTTTTACAGCTATACAGCATTTGTAAAAGCGTTAAAAGACATGGGCAAGATAACAGTTAAGATAACCAGGCGCGCTACTTCCGTTTACCAGTTTATACGTACAGATAAAAGTACCGGACGATCGACAATAATACGGCAGGATGAAGACTGGAATGAGGATTGGGCTAAAAAGAAACCAGATAGCAGCTATGTTATTGATTATGGGAATTTCTGTTCGGAAAGAGACCTGCAAACGGATAAAAAAGAATTAGCTGCTTTTTTTGCGCACATAGCTCACGAAACGCGCCATGGTGAAAACGGCAAGTATAACGACGGTTTGATGTTTATACACGAAAGCAACACATCTTTACCATATATTTCCGATAATGATGCCTATCCTGCAGTGGCCGGTAAAAAATATTATGGTCGTGGGCCTTTGCAAATAAGTTACAATGGCAACTATGGCTATGCATCGGATTGTATTTTTGGCGATAAAAAAATATTGCTCAACAATCCGGACCTGGTGGAGACCGACTCTGTAGTAGCTTTTAAAACTGCCATTTATTTTTGGATGACCCCGCAGACCTTCAAGCCATCGGCACATGACGTAATGATTGGCAAGTGGCAGCCCAATGCTGCCGATAAAGCGGCCAATCGCACGCCGGGCTTCGGAATGACCATTAACATTGTAAATGGCCAGGTAGAATGCAATAAAGGCGAAAGCATGTTTAGCATGAATGACCGCATTGGTTTTTATCAATATTTTTTAAAAGCTTTAGGTATTACTGATGCCAATTGTGCCTGCTCATGTGCTAAAATGAAATATTATTGATTTCGGATGTCGAATGTTCGATGTCTGATTTTTATACATTGCTTTGATTAGCTATATTCAGAAAATGAAATACATCCTGTTTTTCTGCCTTATAATTTCTTGTTCATTTTCAGCATCTGGTCAAACCGGGGGGCGAGACTTCAAAAGCAAGCAACTGCAAAACCCTTATTTATCCAATAAAGAATTAAAAAACCAATTGAACCAATACAATTTTTCAAAGCTATTTACCCAAACAGATAATTCAATGATTTACGGGTTTATCGGGAATGACTATCAGCGCATCCGTATTAAGCTAATTACCGTAACAAAAAGTAAGGAAGCTAACATTTATACTGTTTATGGAAAATCAATGGTTAAAGATAATATCTGCGATTTCTATGGCACAATAACGATTTCAAGTATTAGAAAATTCAAAACTATCTCAAATGGAGTAGACAGTATGTATAAAAACGCAGGTATAAAAGGCCAGTTTGTTATTTTAGGTGATTACTTGTTTTCAGAAAGTAAAATACAAAAGCATTCCGGAATATTCAAAGGCACTTTCCAAACAGACTTTTATATCAATAAAAGTAATGTTATAAAATACGATGATATTGATATACAGGCTGATGGATTCTCAAATAACCAATTTGTTGGTAGTTGGAGTGATTATAACGAAAAATTAACTAAGAAGTGCAATTGGGGCGATTTTAGAATCCCGGAGTCAGGAGATTTGGATATTGGAGCCGGCGATTTTTCACCAAATGAGAAATATTTAAAGAATGGATGGCAAGGTTTAAATAGTGAAATTAAGTTAAATCAAAATGTCCATTCAATTAAAAAAGGGCAATGGTGGCAGTAAATTAGCTTTTTGTTTTTCTCCGTTCATTAAGTATTTTTAGCAAACTTTAAATTTGTTAATGGATAATCTCCCTTTTGATACAACCGGACTTTGCACTGAAGAAATTGACAGGTTTCATGAAACCTACAAAACGCTTAAATCAAAATTCGATATAGAATTAACCGGACATATTGATTTTCAGTTAGAACAGTTTGAGGTTTTCAGGCATTACCTGGATGTTAATGTGCGAGACTCCTTTGCGATAAAACATGAAGGGAATGATGGGTACATCCTGTTTGTTCAATGCCATTTAAGAAACTATGCCAAAGGTAGTATTGGTGCAGGCTATGATTGCCAAACATGGGCACTTGCCTATTTAAAGCGTGATTTTGGACGTGTTTTAATAAGACCCGAAACCCTTGCGGATAAAATAATTGAGCTAATTCACCCTGTTGAACTGGACTTTGATGAGGATAAAGCCTTCAGCGACACCTTTTATGTACTTGTTAATGATCGTCAAAAAGCCATTTCAGCTATTGATCGTAATTTCAGAAATGTGGTAATGGATGTTAGAGAACACGGTGTAGTAATTGAAATCATCAACCACACTTTAGTAATTGGCCTTCATAAACCTGTTTCTCCTGAAAATGCAACTTTCCTGGCCGGGTTTGTATCAAGGTTATGTTCTTTGTGCTAATGTTGTTTCACTTACGAATTGACGTTTAGCGGCAATATTTAGACAAAAGTGTAAACCCAATCTTTTTTTTAAAAAAATAATTTAAGTAGTTGATTTACATATATTTATACATCAATTAGCATTGAAAAGTGTAAACCCAACGTAAACCCACTTTTTTGTTAACTGAGTCAATCTCAATCCAGGACTATACGTCAATTTGCGATTTACATAACTATTCTGCTATGGCCTTACTCCTATCCACTGTCTGGATATTGGTATTGGCATAGTCATTCTCTATCAGGCCGTCGCGCATACGTACAATGCGGTGGGCGTGCATAGCAATATCTTCTTCGTGGGTTACTAATATAATGGTATTGCCTTTGGCATGGATATCTTCAATCAACCCCATTATTTCAATAGAGGTTTTAGTATCGAGGTTACCTGTTGGCTCATCGGCAAGTATAATTGAGGGATCATTAATTAGCGCACGGGCTACAGCCACACGCTGACGTTGCCCGCCTGAAAGTTCATTAGGTTTATGATCAACACGGTTTCCGAGGCCTACATTTTCTAAATTTTTCCGGGCACGCTCTTGTCTTTTTTCCTTACTTACACCAGCATAAACCAATGGCAGCGCCACATTATCCAGCGCGGTATTACGCGGCAATAAGTTAAATGTTTGGAATACAAAGCCAATTTCTTCATTCCTTACTTCGGCAAGTTCGTTAT
The DNA here is from genome assembly GCA_013286325.1 of Bacteroidota bacterium. Classification (GTDB taxonomy): domain Bacteria; phylum Bacteroidota; class Bacteroidia; order Sphingobacteriales; family Sphingobacteriaceae; genus Mucilaginibacter. The sequence continues at coordinate 6,937 of JABDFZ010000076.1, forward strand.
CAGTCATATGGCTAACGTTAATGCCGTTAAGGGTGTATTCTCCTTTAGTAGGAGTATCAAGACAACCCAATATATTCATCAGGGTAGATTTTCCGGAACCCGATGGCCCCATAAGTGCCACAAACTCACCTTTATTTATTGATAGCGATACAGATTTTATGGCATGAATTATTTCAGTACCAATAACATATTTACGTCCGATATCTTTAAGGATGATAAGTGGTTCCATATTTTTTCTTGGTTTGACTGTGGTAAGGTATGTTTTGTTACACTTTTTAGTCCGAAAGTCGGTAAAGTCCGAAAGTCCGGAAGATGATTTGCTTATTTACGATAGTTTACGGTTAATTTCACAATCCCCGCTTTTTGACACCCAGACTTTTCCAACTTTCGGACTTTACTGACTTTCGGACTTCCTGACTATCCTATCACCTTCGCTACTAAAAAGTAATCATCATCATGTTTAGGTGCATTTTGCAAGGCTTCCTGATGGGTTATTTCCTGTTTTACAACATCATCCCTTAAAACATTTACCTCATTTGTCATATAAACAAGCGGTTCAATGCCCGATGTATCAATTTCATTAAGCTTCGCCATAAAATCAAGGATCTTATTCATATCCTTTATCATCACCTGTTTTTCGTCACCATTAAGCTCAAGCCTTGCAAGGTGTGCTATTTTGTCAACTGTTTCTTCATCTATGGTCATGCCACTCCAAATTTTTGTTTAATTATTTCCTGCACCTCATCCCGCAGTATATCGGCATCATCAATGGTTAAATGAGCCGTTTCAATGGGTTTGTGTACAAATATATTACAAATGCCCGGTCTGCTGCCATATTTTTTGCCGGTATCCCATAATACTTTCCAGGTATCTAATGAAGTTACGGGAATAATAGGGATTTTCAGTTCAATAGCTAAGCGGAAAGCTCCATTTTTAAATGGATACAATGTTGGCGGATAATCTTCAGGAATAGTTGCTTCCGGAAAAATAACTACACTTATCCCATCCTTTAAACGATCGGCTGCTTGCTTGAAAGCCCTGAAGGAGGACATTTTACTATCTCTGTTTACGGTAATATCTATCGTTCTGAAAAAGAACCCAAGCACAAGGTTATCAAGCAGTTCTTCTTTACCAATAAAGCAAAAATTATTTTTAGCAGCCATACTTATAGCCGAAACATCGAGATTTGAAGTGTGGTTGCCGCAAATAATATAAGTACGTTTCCAGTTTATAGGTGCTTCGTAATCAATATTGAAAAAAATGCCCGAGATGGTAGTGCTTAAAAAAATAATGAGCCTCCTGAACTGATTAATGTACTTGTATCGTTCTTTTTTACGGGAAAGGAAGTATAATATTGGCCATACCAGTATGAAAAAAAAGGCTACACTATACCTGTAAAAATGGGTATGTATTCTTTTTAAAATGAGTTTCATGGTAGCCAAAAATATAAAAAAGTTGGTTAGTTAGAGATAGAGATTAGTTTTCATACCTGGCTAATCCGTTTATAAATAATATTATAGATCTCCTCTTTTAATTTATCTACATCATCATCGGTTAGATGTGCTGTTTCAATTGGCTTGTGAACGTGAAATTTACAGATACCAGGCCTTGTTCCGTATTTAGTACCATCGTCCCAAAGTTTTTTCCATGTATCTGCCGACGATACAGGTATAATTGGAATTTTATGGTCTATAGCCAGTTTGAAAGGGCCATTTTTAAATTCGTGTAATGTGGGTGGATAATCATCGCTGATGCCGCCTTCAGGAAAAATGATGAGGGTAATTCCCTCCCTAAGTTTTTCGGACGCTTTTTTGAAAGCCCGGTATGACGACATTTTACTATTACGGTTGACAGGAATATCAACTGAACGAAAAAACAATCCGGTTACCAGCCCATCCTTTAATTCCTCCTTGCCCATAAAGCTGCAATTGCTGTTAACTAATACACACATGGCTGAAATATCGAGGTTTGAGGTATGATTGGGGCAAACAATATAGGTTTTGCTCCAATCTATAGGCTGCTCGTATTCAAACCGGTAAAAGAAACCCACAAAACCAGAGCTAAGTATTGCCCAGATGCGGCGAAGCCTGTTCATGCTCCCATATCGATCAGTGTTCCGTGAAAAATAATAGAAAAATGGCCAGAATAAAAAATAGGATAAGGCGACACTGAGTACGTATAAGTAAACGTGTACTTTCTTTAAGATCAATTTCATCTTCATCAAAAATATAAAAATTACTTACTTTCGCGCCATGGAAACTGTTGTTAGTGGTATCCGGTCGACCGGAAACTTACACTTAGGAAATTACTACGGAGCTATACAAAACTTCGTAAAAATGCAGCATGAATATAACTGCTATTTTTTTATTGCGGACCTGCATTCGTTAACTACTCACCCCACCCCTGCCGATCTGCATGGTAATATAAAACAGGTGTTGGTTGAATACCTGGCAGCAGGCATAGACCCTGAAAGAGCTACAATATATATACAATCGGACGTGCCAGAGATCTCCGAGCTATACCTGTACCTCAATATGAACGCTTATCTGGGTGAGCTTGAGCGTGCTACATCGTTTAAGGACAAAGTGCGCGCAAACCCCGATAATGTTAATGCCGGGCTGCTTACCTACCCTGTTTTGATGGCTGCCGACATTATTATTCATAAAGCTACAAAAGTACCAGTGGGTAAAGACCAGGAGCAACACCTGGAAATGGCCCGCACTTTCGGCAATCGTTTTAACCGGCTTTATAACAGGGAGTTTTTCCCTGAGCCTTATGCGTTTAATTTCAGCGATAACCTGGTAAAAATACCCGGGCTTGATGGTAAGGGAAAAATGGGTAAATCGGAAGGTGAAGGCAATGCTGTTTACCTTTCAGATTCGCCGGAAGCCATTCGTAAAAAAGTAATGCGCGCTGTAACCGATAGTGGCCCTACAACTGAAAACTCAGAGAAACCGGTTGAAATTCAAAACCTGTTCGATATTATAAAAGTTGTTTCATCTGCCGATACTTATGAGCATTTCGACAACTTATATAACACTTGCAAGATCCGCTACGGCGACCTGAAAAAACAGCTTGCTGAAGATATTATTATAGCTACAGCTCCTATCCGCGAAAGAATAAATGATATTGCTAAAGATGCATCCTATCTTCGCCAGGTTGCCCGTCATGGTGCTATCAAGGCACGCGAAAGCGCATCGAAAACCATTAAAGAAGTAAGAGAAATTATTGGATTTAAGAGTTTTTGAGTTAGTCCACAGCTGATGGTTCATAGTTCGTAGTAAAATTTAATAAGTTCATTGTTGATAGTTAGTTGTTCATGATGTATCTTAGGCGGGGTTACGTTTAATACAGAATCGGGTGCGTTTATGAGCTAATTGGACCATGAACCATCAACTATGAACAATGAACCACTATTAACCACTAACTAAAACATGCACATAGCAATTGTAGGAAACATAGGTGCCGGTAAAACCACCCTTACTGAGTTACTGGCTAAAAATTACGGCTGGGACCCTTTATTTGAAGCTGTTGATAATAATCCATACCTGGAAGATTTCTACAGCGATATGAAACGGTGGAGCTTTAATCTGCAGATCTACTTTTTAAACACCCGTTACCGCCAGATCATTGATATTCAGAAAAGCGGTCATAATATTCTACAGGATAGGACCATTTATGAAGATGCCTATATTTTTGCTGAGAATTTGCATGATATGGGTTTAATGACCACCCGCGATTACGAAAACTATACTGCGATATTTGATAACATAACCGAATTTATAAAACCACCTGATCTGCTTATTTATTTGAAAGCATCAGTACCAACATTGGTTAATAACATTCAGCGCAGGGGTCGGGAGTATGAAAGCGGTATCAGGCTTGATTATTTATCAAAACTGAACGATAAATACCATAAGTGGATAAGCAATTACAAATTGGGCAAACTGCTGATAATTGATAAAGACAACATAGACTTTGCGAACAACACCGAAGACCTGGCTACAGTTGTACAATTGATAGAACGGGAGATAAACGGGTTATTTTAATTTTAGAATTACGATTTACGAATTACGATTTTTCACCTTTTTAAATCGTAATTCGTAAATCTAAAATCGTAAATCCATGAACATCCTCGGTATCATCCCTGCCCGTTTCGCCTCTACTCGTTTCCCGGGCAAGCCATTGGTTGATATTGCCGGAAAAAGCATGATCCAAAGGGTTTATGAACAGGCTAAAAAATGCATTCATATAACTGAAGTAATTGTTGCTACTGATGATGCCCGCATTTACGATCATGTAATTGCATTTGGCGGGGTTGCAGTAATGACATCTACCGATCACCAAAGCGGAACAGATCGTTGTGCCGAAGTAGCCTTGCAGCATCCTCAATATAATGTGATCATCAATATACAAGGTGATGAACCTTATATCGACCCGGAGCAGATCAGTAAGTTAGCCACCTGCTTTAACAACCATGATACCCAAATAGCCACCCTGGTTAAAAAAGTACAGAATGAGCAGGAGTTGTTTAATGTGAACTCGCCAAAAGTGGTTATTAATAACCTATCAGAAGCGGTTTACTTTTCGCGTTCGCCACTGCCCCACATCCGTGGACAGGAGCAGCAAAGCTGGCTGCAGCATTTTACTTATTTTAAACATATTGGCATTTATGGTTACCGCGCCGATGTTTTACAGGAAGTAACCAAACTCCCCATATCCTCCCTTGAAAAAGCTGAAAGCCTTGAACAGCTGCGCTGGATTGAAAACGGCTACCGCATTAAGGTAGCGGAAACAGAGCTGGAAACTTATGCGATAGATACCCCTGAAGATTTGAAAAAACTTAGCTTTGAAAAATAAAATCTTAACCCTATCATGAAAAATCTTTTAACAACAATAGCTTTTACTATAGCAACAATATTAACAATACGTGCAAATGCGCAGCAGTACACAGATTATGTAATCACAGTAAAAGGTGACTCAATTCCCTGTAATATTAGCACACCGTTAATCGGAAATATTAAATATGAAGGCGGAGGAATGACTAAGCCCGAAAAAATAAAACCTGATGCGATTAAGGAATATTACATAGCAAGCAAAAAAAGCCTGTCTCGATCAGTATTTAAGGAGGGTACGTCAAAACCAATGTTTATGACGGTTGTTGAAAAGGGCAAAATCAGTCTTTACGAAATGATTAATACCAACTATATGTATGGAGGAGGCTCTACTACTACGGTAACCTGGTATGTAGGCAAGGGGTCGGACTATGTAACTGATTTTAAAAGCAGCGGGTTGTTTTTTGCAAAATCACGCAAACAGAGGAAAGATAATTTTGGTGAGATGTTAAAAGACAATCAAGCGGTTTATGATAAATATAAAACAGAAGATAAATTCAGCTTTAAGCAAATACAGAATCTTGTGCATTTATACAATACCGGCCAACCGCTGGGTATATAGTGTGACTGTCTTCAATCCGGAATACTAAGCTCTAAGTAAAAAAACGAAAACGACTTCGGGCTAAAGACTATTGTAGTCACTTAACCTGTCCACAACCCAAACCCTTTTTCCACATTTAAAATTTCCCATCCCTAACCCCAAAATTTTTCTTACTTTTGTATCCCGTACACAAACAATTTGTTTCGGCCTTAAAGCCGGATCAAACAGAGAAAAAATCATGACTAAATACATTTTTGTTACGGGCGGCGTTACCTCGTCGTTAGGGAAAGGTATTATTTCTGCCTCCTTAGCCAAGCTTCTTCAATCACGCGGTTACCGTGTAACCATTCAAAAGTTCGACCCTTATATCAACATCGACCCGGGAACATTAAATCCTTATGAACATGGCGAATGTTATGTTACAGAAGATGGCGCCGAAACCGATCTTGACCTTGGCCATTACGAGCGTTTTTTAAACACCCCCACTTCAAAAGCTAATAATATTACCACCGGCCGTATTTACCAGAATGTGATCAATATGGAGCGTGAAGGGAAGTTTCTGGGTAAAACTGTACAGGTAGTACCTCACATAACCGATGAAATAAAAAGAAATATCCGCATACTTGGCGAAAGCGGCGATTATGATATTGTAATAACCGAGTTGGGCGGTACTGTAGGTGACATTGAATCGTTACCATACATAGAAGCTGTAAGACAATTCAGGTGGGAAAGTGGTTCGGGTAATTCATTAGTTATTCACTTAACGCTTATCCCGTTCCTGGCTGCTGCAGGCGAATTAAAGACCAAACCTACCCAGCACTCTGTAAAAATGCTGCTTGAATACGGTATCCAGCCCGATATTTTAGTTTGCCGTACCGAGCATCATCTTAACACCGATATCCGTAAAAAAATAGCGTTGTTCTGTAATGTAAATGTGAATGCGGTTGTTGAATCTATTGATGCTACAACTATTTACGATGTGCCTTTGTTAATGCTTAAAGAACAACTTGATAAAACTGTTTTAGCTAAATTAAAATTACCTCATAAAAACGAGCCTAACCTTGAAAACTGGAAAGACTTTTTAGGCAGATTAAAAAATCCGACGTTTGAAGTAAAGATCGGGTTAGTTGGTAAATATGTAGAGTTGCCGGATGCTTATAAATCTATTGTGGAATCGTTCATACATGCAGGGGCTAAAAATGAGTGCAAGGTAAAAGTTGAATATATCCCATCTGAACAATTAACACCTGAAAATGCCATTGAACGGTTAAAAGGACTACATGGTGTATTGGTTGCACCTGGTTTTGGCGAGCGCGGTTTTGAAGGTAAAATTGAAGCCATCCGTTACGTGCGTGAAAATAATATCCCTTTCTTCGGCATCTGTTTGGGGATGCAATGTGCTGTTGTTGAATTTGCCCGTAATGTTTTAGGCCTAAAGGATGCAAGCAGCACTGAAATGAACCCTGATACTCCTTATCCGGTTATCAGCATGATGGAAGAGCAGCTAAAAGTTGTAAACAAAGGTGGTACCATGCGTCTTGGGGCTTATGCCTGCGAGCTAAAAAAAGGCAGCAAGGCTTTCAATTTTTACGGAAAATCAAGGATAAGTGAGCGCCACAGACACCGTTATGAGTTTAATAACGAGTATTTAAAAGACTATGAAAGTGCTGGTTTAACGCCGTCAGGTTTTAATCCTGAAAACAACCTGGTAGAGGTTGTGGAGCTTAAAAATCATCCATTTTTTGTTGGCTCACAATTTCATCCCGAATTAAAATCAACAGTTGCAAATCCGCATCCACTTTTTATTAACTTTGTCGCCGCTTCTATGGCTTATGCCCGCAAGCGATAAGTAATTGTACGATATATAAAGATGGATAAAAATACGTTTACAGGATTATTCCTGATCATGATCATAATGGGTGCCTCCTTTTTCTTCTTTAAGGCATCAGACAGTGATCTCAAAAAAGAAAGAATAGTACAACATGCTGATTCAGTAAAAAAAGGCCTGATACCTAAATCGGCCATAACCACTGCTAAATATGTTGATACTACTAAAAAAGCGGCTAATAAACCAGTTGCAGTTGATTCTGCTGTTTTAAAAAGTCCTTTTGGCGCTGCTACTGTAGGCACTGAAAAATTTGTTACCCTTGAAAATAAAGACGTTCGCGTTAAATTAACAACACAAGGCGGCAGGGTTTATTCGGCTGAATTAAAAGACTATAAAACTTATAATAAAAAGCCGCTAATTTTATTTGATGGCGATAAAAACAGCTTTGGTTTAAACTTTAGCGCAGGCAATAACAGCATTAATACCGATAAGCTTTACTTTACCCCAACAACAGGCGATTTGCAGGTTGCTGAAAAAGACTCTGGTAGTGTTACTATGCGTTTAAGCTATAGCGCTACCCAGTATATCGACTATATCTATTCGCTTAAGGGCACAGGCTACAAAGTTGGTTTAACAATTAAACCTGTAGGGCTTGACCAGGTAATTGCTAACAGCAGCACTATTAATATTAACTGGAGTTCGAGTGCGCATAAACAAGAGAAGGATTTAGAACAGGAACGCAGGTATACAACAGTATCGTACAACAATACAGATAACGAAAATGATTACCTGAGCGAAACCAAGGACGACCAGAAAGAAATAACTGATAAAAAGATTCAGTGGGTTTCGTTCAAAGCGCATTTTTTTTCGAGCGGTTTAATAGCTAAACAAGGCTTTAATAAATCGAACCTTGCTGTAAATACCGATGTTGCCGACACTACCAATGTTAAGCACATGAGTGCCAATCTGGTATTAGCTAAAAACGCTGATGGTACCTTCCCTATGGAATTTTACTTTGGCCCTAACCGCTTTTCAACCTTAAAAGATCAGGGTTATGGATTGGAAAAACAAATAGACCTGGGTTGGGGGCCGTTAAAATACATCAATCGTTTTGCTGTATTACCGGTATTTAACGTCCTTAAAAAATTCAACTGGAATTATGGCTTAATTATTTTTGCATTAACTATTATACTTAAACTGGTTTTATCGCCACTTACTTATAAGTCATACCTTTCAATGGCTAAAATGCGAATTTTAAAGCCCGAGATGGATGAAATTAAGGCAAAAGTTGGCGAAGATAACCCTACACTGCTACAGCAGGAATATTTAAAGCTTTACAAAAAAGCAGGTGTAAACCCATTAGGCGGATGTTTACCACTGCTTATCCAGATGCCTATTGTAATTGCATTCTTCCGCTTTTTCCCAAGCTTGTTTGAGTTAAGGGGACAGAGCTTCTTATGGATGCACGATCTTTCTACTTACGATGCGGTAATTACATTTTCCGTATCGATTCCATTTATAGGGAACCACATCAGCTTAATGTGTTTGCTGATGACGATATCGACGCTTATCTACACTTATTTTAACAATCAGATCTCAGGCGCATCTGGGCAAATGAAGTATATTGGTTATATCTCCCCAATTTTATTCATCGGCTTCTTGAATAGTTATCCTGCAGGCTTAAATTATTATTACTTCTTAGCCAACATGATGACCTTTGCACAGCAATATATTATCCGTTTAATGGTTGATGATAAAAAGATCCATGCACAGATACAGGAAAATAAAAAGAAACCAGTTGATCCTAAAAAGAAAACAAGTGGTTTCCAGGCTCGCATGGAAGAAATGATGCGCCAGAAACAACAGGCAACCACAACACCAAAAAAGAAATAATTATTAAATTGAATAGATCATTAATAATGATTTATTCTTTAACATCTGATACAAACCCATAGTTATAACAGCTATGGGTTTTTTATTAGGAGTAACACTGGATTATGTTATTGGTTTAATTTATTGGGTAAGTGATTGAATGCATACAGGTTGAAATTATTGAGAGCTTAATTTAGTTTAAACCTCTTATAAATAATTGACTATGAAGATTGCCTACCTACTCATCTTATTATTTCTTTGTACCCTTGTTAAAGCACAAACAACAATAAGGGCAAATGACCCGGGAATAAGATACGACTTAATAGAACCGGGGCATTTTACTTTGAAAGGCGCTGTATTTGATAATTCAGGAAATAAAATGCAGGATTTTACAAGTGACAGTTATATAACTGTTGATAAAAGCAGCAAACAGATAGCTTTAATAAGAAGATTTTTTGATCAGACCACTCATATTCTTTCTCTTGATACATCTTTTATTGGTGGCCTACCAGTAAGGATGCACTCTGTAGAACAGCCTGCCCATAAGGAGTTACAGATCAAATTTAATCCAACTTCGATAAATGTTAAATCTTTGATAGATGGTGAGGCTAAGGATGAAGTGTATGCCATGAAAGAGGGCTATTTTGATGATAACATCCTGGTTGACATTATGGGTTATTTCCCTATAAAACAAGGCATTAAATACAGCATGGAAGGCTTCAGGTTTGAGAGTGTAAAAACCAAAGGCGTCAGCGCCTATGAAGTTGAATATCTGCATGATGATTTTTTAACAGGTGCGAATGACAAACAGGCTCTTTGTAAAGTAATATATTATAAAAACGACTACTGTTATGGGTATGCATGGTACGAAAAATCAACTGGTAAACCATTAAAACTGCTGGTTTATATTAAGAAAATCATCTATCTCCTTAATTTCGAATAAGCCTGCAACATTATTGTAATTTA
>JABDFZ010000077.1 GCA_013286325.1 Bacteroidota bacterium
CAAAAAAAGGGAAAGAAAATATGGATTCGACAATTGAGAGATATCGCATTTCGGTAGCAACACGGGTGACATGAGGGTATTAAGAATAAAATTTGAAGGCTATGTTTCGATTACTGGCAGCTTTGCGTCTTGCTTCCTGTTGCTGCGTGAAAATGATTTCAGCACTGCGGAGGTCTATCGAATCGTGGATAAGAAAGGTATCCGTATCTGTTCAGACTTGCAGATCGACTTGTTGATCGAAGAATTTTGCAGGGAAGAAGGTGGCGCATTCTGGGAAGCTTACCAGGAAGCGGTCACCCGGTCATTTTTTCTGGAGAAGTTTCCAGAAACGGGAGGCGCCAGCCGAAATATGTTTCGTGTCCCGCGTTTCTCCGAAATTGATTTTGAACAGGTTATTGTGGAATCAGGTGGGTATAAGGTTCCTATAACTACGCACAAAACACCAGATTTTATGCTGAACGACATTGCCCTGGAATTAAAAGACCTTCAGGAAGAAAGTTTGTATGACCGGGATCGCCAGTTGGCATTAGGCGACCTGTTTAGTAGGATTAAATCGAGAACCGTCGATCTTGATCTTCGTCTCGACTACGGAGAGCCAACAAGAGGATATCATCGCCTTATTGCCAATAAAATACAAAAAGTGATCAGTAAAGCCTCAGGGCAAATCAAAGATTACAGGGAGCGGCACACGGTCCGGGCGGCTGGCGTGATCTTACTTAATACCGGGATGTACTCATTACCACAGGATTTGTTCAAAACAATGATAGCCGATACGCTGGCCAGGAATACGCGCACGGTCGAATTTGCCCTTGTTTTCTCACAGGTCATGCAGACGAACGGTTTTGATGTAATCCCATTGTTCTATTGCGAGCTGATCGGAAACTATCCGCATCAGGTGGAAAGAATTAGAGAAAAAGTGATTGACCTGATCGAAGTGAAGATGACCCAAATAATGATCAGCAACAACAGCGACCTGTTTCTTACCTCCCAGGCACCAGTCTCCTTTCTTTCGGGAAATAAAATCTTTTATTGGAACCCCGGCCGGATGAGAGATACAAGGTTCGGGGATGGTGGCTGATTTATTTTAAAATGAATGTACTTTTGGATCATGAAGATGCGGTTTGATTGGAAAAAGATCATTATTAATACTAAAACGAAACTTTCGCTCATCAGCAGGTTTTACCAACCTTCGGTGCTGTTGTCGGCATTGGCGATTTATCTGGCCACTTACTTTTTTCCCATAAAATTCATTCCAGATTATTTACATCTGGCTGAAGTTGAAAACAGTCGTACGTTCATATGGAGCCTGTTCACTGTTACACTGGGCTTTTCAGGGGTCATGCTCACCCTACTGTTGCTTAGCTATAATTTTTACATTAAAAGTACCCGCCGTAAAACATTCGAATTCATTCTGGAGAATGCCTACTTCAAGATCCTTTTTTCGGGGTTTATCAGTATTCTACTATTGCATCTTTTAGGTTATGCCATGATGCACCAGGCGAATCGGCTCGATAAGCTGGCTGTTCTATATCTGCTGTTCATTTTGACGGTCAGCTATATCATTCTGCAACTGCCGATGGCGATATTCGGGATACAATACTCGACCTCTATCGACAAAATCCAAAAGATCATTAAGGTGATCGATGCAGAAGATATCCAATATATTACCAATACCGATTCTTTCCTGAAGAAGCATGCTTTCGAAGAAATAGAAGGTAACCGGATTGCTATTTTAAAAGACTTAGGTATCAATGCCATAAAAGACGGTGACTGGGTGTTACCGCAGGCGATTCTGGCGGGTATTTACCAGCTGATTCCCGATAGCATATCAAAGGACTGTCCGGTCGCTATCCCTCATCAGGCATTCAAAACCTTTTTTTGGCTGAGTAATCATTTCAGGCGCTTTGCTATCCGCAATTCTGACCATATTATGGTTAACGTGCTTTACAGTTACCATTTGAAAGCCTATAAATGGCTGGCCGAAAGGGGATTGAAAGATGAAGGTTTTTTGAGCCATCTCGACAAACAGTATAAGGAATTTGTCTTCACCATAATCCAAAGCAAAGACTATCCGGAACTCCGCGACCATATCGTTAGGGACTATGTCGAAGCGATTATGGCCGGGTTGGAGGTCTTAAAGTACACGGACGATGAATTGCCCACCACGGAATATCACTTTGCCACCAGGGGCGTGAAATCCTTTGATTCACCTTACCGGCAATACTGGCATTACATCACAGCTTACCAGTTGGGTAACCTTGTAGAAATGATCACTTACGCTTTACAGCAGAAAGATGAGCGCTTTTACGATCACTATCATTTTCAGCTGTGGAATTTCTACAGTAGTGTAGAGGCTAGCGGACTGACCGAATTTCAAAAGATAAGTCTTTTAAAAGACCTGAACTTTAAGACCAGCAAATTAGTCGAACTGGCTATTGAGCAAAATCTATTGAATCTGATAGATATCAGATCGCACGTCCACGTAGAGATTTGGGTGGAAAAAGGCTGGAAACAATTATATTGGCCTGCATTACACGATATGGCATCTGTGATCAGGAAACTGATCAAAAGCGGCAAGCCATATACCATCCCACTCGATGATTTCTTTATGGTTGGCCGAGCGGTATCAAATAGGGATATCGATGTAAAAAACAAAAAAGAATTATTGAGCTATCTGCTGGAGAATGGACTCAGGTGGCTGGGGAGCTGTGGGGAAAACAAGCAATTAAAATACGATTTGCAGCACCAGTTAGACTGGCTTTTTAAAAGTTTCGTTGTTGAAAAAGAAGAACTTAGAGAATTGGCCGATCAATTCAGACAAAAAATCACCGATGCCGTTGTGGGTTATAATTACTGGGAATATCCTGACTATATGAGCTATTAGGCCAACTCTGAATAAAGCGGACATCGTTAGTTTGTCGTACGGCTAAAAGCCGGTTAAATGTATATTGAAAATTACTGGCTCGGTAAACCTTTCAATAATATTCTCATCTGCGAATATCTTCTCGAAGGCGATGCTATTTTTGTTGACGAGGCAGATCGTGATGCCATACAAGGGCAAGGTAATCTATAAAACAATACAATGAATTCGGCTAAATAATGTGATATTAGTTCTCCAAAACTAAAACCTTCACATGGCAATTTACGGCATCGGGACTAAAATCAATAACCAGCAGGTTAATTCTCAGTTCTATCAAAATAATATTGCAGGGATAGGGTGGAGCCGCGCAGAGGCACCTGATCTCCATGAAATATTTAAGTCGATTAAAACGGGTGATATCGTATTCCTCAAATCGAGTTCTTACAGCAGCGATATTACGGTCAAGGGTGTTGGGGTGGTTATGGATAACGTCATTTTAACCCACAATCAATATGGCTTTATTGAGATTGGAAGAAATATCAAATGGTTAAGCCATCGGCATTTTAAAATATTTAGACCGGCGAACTCGAAAAATAACGTGAGGGGTAATACCATTTACCAGGAGTTTCATCCAGATGTAACAATAGTCATCATGGGCGAAGTTGAAAAAATGCTTTAAAAATTCCGCCATTTTTATATACAACCTTTTTCTAAGATGTCACATAACCTTTGTAATTCCTTTCGTGAACTGGCTCTACACATATGGTACACGATTACCCTATCCAGGGATATCAGCTTTCAGCTTAAAGAGGAAACCTTTACCGATGGCAACCTGTTTATGCTTAAGTTAAGGCACCCGGACGAAATATACGTCGAAGCATTTAATAAAATTGAAGAAGGAGCAAATGGCGCTGATTGGGAATGGTGGATTAACGATCGTGGAGGCAGGTGGCTGGGGTTAAGGGTGCAGGCCAAAATTATCAATTTGAAAGAGGATGAATTCGCCCACCTGCATTATCAGGGTAAAAATAGTATTCCGCAATCCGAAAAATTAATTATGCAAGCTGAAGCCAACAAATTATTTCCCTGCATCCCAGTTTACTGCCTTTATCTGACTACGGATATAAGCGACATCACTATTTATCCGGACCCGCTTGCAGCTTCACTGCATGGCTGTTCTATTTTGAGTGCTTTTCAGGTTAAGGGTTTCCGCGCGACAAAGGAAAAACGGTTGGAGTATCTTTGGCCATTTTTAAAACCATGGCATTCCTTGATTTGTCACAACCCAGGACAATCAATAATTGATCATTTAGACAGGTTTGCACGTTCCTATTTGATGCAGGACAAACAGACAGAGACACCGCTTTGGATCAATAATCCTCCGCCTTATGTTTATAGTTTAATAGAAGGCGGAACCATTAAACAATCAGACAATCAAAAGCCACTCGACTTGGCTGGTGTTGTCGTTATCCGGACCCAACCCGAATAAGTATGGAAAATAACCAAAAACTACTGGATAGCCTTGGTTCAAAATACTCTGGCCAGTATCTGATCAATCAATTCTTTATCCGCATTTTTACTGGAAAGACTAAAGCAGAGATCAGGTCTTATGACTATGAAAATCATTCTTTATCCGAGGAAGATCAACTTTGGCTTCAAGGGCTGAGTTTTCCCGCCTTATATCATGAGCATTTGCACTATGTTCATGAGATGAGCACCGTTGTAGGTATATGGGGATTCATTTATAATATAATCGACCTGTCAATTTTTTGTGAATATGTTGACGTTCCTAACAGTTCCGTGTTTAAAGGGATTGGTCCGCCTCATGCGGAATTACACCGAAAAGTCAGCAACACCATTCGTGCATTTAATGGTGGCATGCCCGCTGATCTTGAAGAAATCATTATCACCCAAATAATAAGTGTTGATGAAACAACATTTACGGCATTTATGGTGGATGGTGAGGAAATTGCAAAAAAGATTCCCTTGGTTGTTTTTAAATACATCGATCGAAACAAAAGGATCTTTGAGAGCTCGCTTTTATTAAATAAGTATTATCTATATGAAGGTCTGGCACATGAACTTGACCAATTAGTTGAAATTCGAAAAAACCCCCAATATAAAAGCCATAGGGTCAGTTCGGAATACCGGGTTTTACGACTTGTCGGACATTTTTTAAACCCGAATATTGAAGACCGCCAGATGTTGGAAATAGCTTCGATGTCGCTTAACAACTGGGACTGCGGAAATTGGTTCGTCCGAACAATAACTGAATTAAAAGATGCCGGCGACAAAAGTGTTTTTATGCACCAGCTCAAGTCGGCTGTAGGTAAGCAGATTGCAGAGTCTATCCTTGAAGTTAAATTTCACCTTAGCTATATGAAAAGGGCGGTTGCCAACAGAATAGTTATATCAGAAGCTGTAAATCACATGATCGCTATTATGGAACAAGGTCTTCAGCGCAGGGCAGCATCACCAACCTTTGAGATTGACGTTTCATTTAGTGGCCGCTTTGATGAGCTAAATAAGTATGTCCCGATCTGTGATTATATGTACGTTCTAGAAGACACAGATACTTACATGAAGGATTTTCTTGGCACCCATTTGACTCCGCTTTTAAGTTTTGATTTAAAGATTTTCCTATGTTTTATGGATTACTATTTCACTATGTCAAGTAATAACGAACATTGCTGCCCGTTAAACAGCTGCTGTAACTTTGAATTCAGGAAAAAAAATGCAACGATTTGTGTCAGCCAGCCGAGGTTAGCTTTCGATCTTTATAATCCTGAACACGACCGTTGCCCCTATTTTTTTGGAGTTGCCTATACCAGAGGGCATAATCCCAAATAGCTTTTGTTGATTTAGAAAACCAATAATGATGTCCGTATTGCAAAATTCTATGCCAAAAAGAAGTTTCGGGTTATATAGCCGACTTTTAGAGAAATAAACCGATGAAGATATGAGATCTGTGATATACTTATATCAGGCCTATCTTCACCGATTTGAAATTGATGAGATATACATAGAATTAGTAATGGCCGATCATTTAAGAATAGACAGTGAAGGTTGCACCAAATCTATCAAAATTACAGGCATTAAACTTCAAACATTGGTTAAGAGCACAAGGGATAAAGCTGATAAAGATAATAAGCAAACGATAATGAACTTCTTAGAGGTTAATCACCTTGTTCAACCAATTAATTATATTCAGGCAATTGTCAGTATTCGCTCTTATTTTTATAAACTGTTTAAGTTGACTAATTCTCTTAATCAATCGCGAAATTCAATAGATTAAAACTTAATTGTTTTGCAGAATAGTAATTCTTATCTTTAACTCAGATTTGCATCAAAAAAGAAAAATAGTGAGTTGTCGGTGAGTTGAGATAACGAAACACTATAAGATACTGAAAATAAGGTCAATAGACGGTTTAAAATATTCCCCTACGGGCTACGAAGCCGCTATACGAAAGTACAGCGGCTTTTTTTGTGGGATTTGATCATGGTGCTGCGTTGTTGTGCGACACTCGAAACTTTATACAGCCAAGCTGGACGCTTAGCCGGTTGGGGGAAGCTTCTCGTACGGGAGTCCTTGTTACCCAACTGATGAAAATTTTACATCTTTCAAATTAGCGGCATCTGCATATAATTATCCCTATTTTAGTAGGTATTAACCGTCGTTTATATGAAACCAACTCTTTTTTCCGGCGCTTTAGCTTTAGTATCCATTATGGGGTTAACCACTTGTGGCCAAATCAATGATACAACGGAAAAAATACAACAAGTAGAAAACAACCTTACTACAATTATACAGTCTGAAAATGACGGTACTTACAATTTAAAAGACCGCATGGCCTATTATCATATTCATGGAGTAAGTATTGCGATTATTCATAACTATAAAATAGAATGGGCAAAAGGCTATGGCTGGGCGGATGACAGTCTAAAAATACCGGTAACTACCCAAACACTTTTCCAGGCAGGGTCAATCAGCAAGTCATTAAATAGCGTTGGATTGCTAAAGTTGGTGCAGGAGAAAAAGATTGATCTGAACACCGATATTAATACTTATCTCAGTGGATGGAAATTTCCATACGATTCTCTTTCGAAAGGGAAAAAATTAACCATTGCCAATCTCTTAAGTCATACAGGTGGCTTAACCGTACATGGTTTTGGCGGGTATGAAAAAGGCGATCCCATACCCACTATCGAACAGGTGCTTGATGGAAAAAAGCCTGCCAATTCTCCTGCCGTACGCTCGATGTACGAACCGGGTCTTAAGTATGAATACTCGGGCGGCGGTATAACCATATCACAACTAATAGTGAAGGATGTCACCCATGAGCCTTATGATACATTTATGTATAATGAGGTATTGAAACCTTTGGGAATGACGGCCAGCACTTATCAACAGCCACCAACAGATAAAAACCCCAGATTAGTTTCCGCAGCATATTATTCAGATGGGAACGAAGTAAAAGGAAAATATCATATCTATCCCGAACAGGCAGCTGCAGGCTTGTGGACAAATCCAACCGACCTTTGCAAATATATTATTGAAACACAACTAGCTTACATTGGTAAGTCGCATAAAGTGCTTAACCAGCAAATGACAAACTTAAGGCTTACTCCTTATGATAATGACAGTGCAGCCTTAGGCGTTTTCATTGATAACTATCCGGATGGCACAAAATACTTTGAGCACGGTGGAGTGGATGAGGGTTTTATAAGCCAGTATTACGGGAGCATCGAAGATGGCAACGGTTTGGTAATAATGGTAAACACGGCTAACGGCGGAAGCCTTATACCCGAAATTGTAAACAGTATAGCCAAAGTGTATGGATTAAAATATCTAAATCACTCCAAAACAATCAAAACGGTTGAAGTTCCTGATTCTGTTTTGCAAAGTTATACCGGCCAGTATGAGCTTGAACCAAGATATATTTTAACTATATCAAAAGAAGGCGATAATTTGTTTGTACAAACAACAGGACAAGAAAAAATTGAAATATTTCCCGAAACGGAAAGTAAATTTTTTTTAAAGCTTGTTGATGCCGAAGTCGAATTTATTAAAGGAGATAAAGGCCAAGTAACAAAGCTAATATTAAATCAAAATGGTATACATGACGCAAAAAAAGTGAAATAAGTAAAAATCGCTGCACTGCTAACAACCTCAAATCTTCTAAAAAGGGGTTCGAAAAGCTTCTCCTGCGGGCTATTTAAAACGCTGTTTTCATACAAGAGAACGGCGTTTTTTGCGTAATGGGGCGAGCTTGTGGGCTTATAACCCAAAGTCTATTTATATGTGTAAGCAAAACTTTTATTAATAATTGTATGAGCAGCATCAAAGTAAGTGACTTTTACTGTCACGGTTAGGGGATAGCCCTGGGCGTTATAAGTATAGGTAAAATCGTCCTGTTCATTAATTTCAAGGTCTCCCTTGCCATAGTCAAACTCTTTATAAATCATTTGGGTGGGGTTATTCTTACAAAATGCCAGGGCATAATCCGATGGGTACATTGATTGCGTATAAGAAAAAACATTATAGCCCGGAACTGCCGAAAAAGGTGATGGGTGATTATCAAGGGCAGTTACGGTTAACGTTGAAAAGACTTTCCCGGCTTGCGCTCCCGATAATTGGGTCCATGCAATGGTTTTGAGGTTGTCGTTAGCATCATAGCTGAAATCGATGGTTGAGCCGCCGTTGCCTGTTGTAGCCATACTCATTATGGTGTTATCTTTGCCGGCTGCCATAGTCCATGAATAACCTTTATAACTGGTTGAGGTGCCGGCGAGGTTATCTTTACTTGTGGTACTGATTTCCAACAGCCCGGGGATAGTGGTATAGATGTCCACTGGGAGATTTGACCCCGCCGAATACGCGTAGGTATTTGTTATATCATACTCAGAGGTGATACTGGTTTGTGTTACAGTATGCGGGGTAATATCGATCTCATAAGTATTGGTCTCGTTGACGATCTTTGTCATGTTGCCATTGCTGTCATAGGTATAGGTATTTGTCGACGGCACCCCGCCTGTTTGATTGAAAGTCCCGGAAACAGGATGCATGGTTGTGGTTGTGCCATTCTTTTTTGGTGATGTGCCGGATTTTTTGCAACTGTTAAAACTTATAATGGCAAGAGCCGCAAATAGGTAAATAATCTTTTTCATAGCGTTTTACTGTTGTTAAATGTACCAGCAAAGTAATACCATGCGCATGAAAAATCCTTTGCTATTTGTTGCAAATCCTTTCGATTTCGTTGCATTGAAGCCTGCTCCGGTGTTCAGGAGTTGATAACGTTTTTTGGAGGGAAACCAAAATGACGCGAAAAACTGGCCGAAAAACTGGCCGGGCTGCTGTAGCCCACCATATAGCCAACTTCGGCTATTGTGGCCACTTGCCGCTCCAGAAGATCGTGGGCGTATTGCAGGCGAATGACGCGAATCAGTTCTCCCGGCGCCTGACCGATCAGCGCTTTGAGCTTACGGTGTAATTGGGTACGGCTAAGACCAATTTCGCTTGCTAATTGGTCGGCGCTGTAGCCCTCCTCATCCAGGTGGTGATGCACCGCAGTCCGTACTTTTTCAATGAACTCACGCTCGACTGATGGCATTGAACTTGTATCCGTAAACCAAAAATCGCCGCGGCTGTAATATTCGCGCAATTGGTTGCGGGTGCTGATGAGATTTTCGATGATCGCGAACAGCTCACGTTTATCAAATGGTTTGGCCAGGTAGGCGTCCGCGCCGGTTTCAATTCCCTGGATGCGGCTTTCAAAATCCGTTTTTGCTGTCAGGATAATGATGGGGATATGGCTGGTCCTCTCGTCTTGTTTTAATTCGGAACTTACCTGGTAGCCGTTCATCACGGGCATCATCAGGTCAGTGATCACCAGGTTCGGCACGTGCTCCTGTGCCATGGCGACGCCTTTATCCCCATCCCCGGCGCTCAATACACGGTATTTAACAGCCAGTGAATGCCGGATGAAATCCCGAAGCTCATCATGGTCCTCAATAATCAGCACCAGTGGCCGGTCATCGTCAACCGTAGCCGTTAGCGCGCTATCTTCCGTTATCTTATATAGGTCGACATGCGATATCCCGGCTATGATCCCAGGTATGGTTGTCGCAGCGATGTATGGCATGCTGATAACGACTGCTGTAAACACGTCCTCTTCGCTTTCCACGCTGACCTGGCCGCCCATCAGTTCAACCAGCTCTTTTGTAAGAGCAAGTCCAATGCCAGTACCTTCTGCCGAACGGGTATCCGACGGGTCCACCTGATAAAAACGGGAGAATATGTAGCTTAGCTTTGCAGCCGGGATACCCCGGCCAGTGTCTCTTATAGCCAGGATAAAAGCATCGGTTGAGGCGCTAATATCTTTGCGTAAGGTCAATCCGATGCTTCCGTCACCCGTAAACTTTACGGCATTTGACAAAATATTAAGAATGATGGTATCGAATTTGTCCCTATCGGCCAATATCCAAAGCTGCTCCCAGTCGGATATAAAATTGAGCTTGAGGCCTTTTTGTTTGATCAGGGATTCGTAGGAAGCTATATGCTGTCGAACGGACGAAACAAGGTCCATAGGAGCCGGGTTCACTTTCATCAGCCCGCTCTCTATTTTATTCAGGTCAAGCAACTGGTTGATGAGCTGGAGCAGCCGTGATGCATTGTTTAATATAAACTGCAGTTGCCTGACAGTCTCTTCTTCGCCCACTTTAGACATCAATTCTTTGGCCGGGCTGATGATCAATGTCAGCGGTGTTTTAAATTCGTGAGTAATGTTGGTAAAAAAGCGCGATTTGACGATATCCATTTCCCGCAGCTGATCGGCCTGTGCCCTGAGCTCTGCTGTCCGGTGCTGCACCAGCCCCTCAAGGCGCCTGGCTTCTTCGGCCAAAAGCGTCCTTTTTTCAGTCTCCTGTATCAGGGCCTGTGCCGACAGCCATTCAACCTCGGCTAATTTGGCTGTGAGCGTTTGGTTGGTGCGGGCAAAATCAAGCGCCAGGTAAACTGACAAGCAAAGCGGTAATATCAATTCGCCGGCGCTCAGTACAAAAACGCGCATGGCATTCAGCCAGGGGGGCCATAAGTGAAAAACATCCGCCCAGGCCAGGTAATATAAAAGCGTTACTGCCACAACCCCTGTTGCCACAAGCCATACATCCTTTTGCCCCCGCCTGATCACCTGCCATACTGACCAGCAGCCATCCATCATGCAAAAGAAATAGACGATCGAAAAATAATCCTGAGGCTCCTGGTCAGGAATATGCAGAAGCCGGATAAAATAGATAACAACATAAAACAAGCTCACACCGGTCAATGCAATCAGCCGCCAGCGCGGTATGCGTGTATAATTGAGATGATAAAGTAACAATACCCCCGACGACATCAGCAGTACTTTACATTCTCCGGTCATAGCGTCTGCCAGGTATTGAATGGATGGCGAATGCGTCTGGTAAAAAAGAAAAACGCCTGTGCAGGTGATTCCGGTCAGCACCACAAAGATCGCGTAGTAAAGGTTCAGCTTTCGTTCAGGATAAAAAAGGAACAGTAAAAAGTGCAAAAGCGCGAGTATAACCTGTGCCGCTGCGCATAAGGGGATATAATTTAAAAACCGGTTATTACTATCCATGCGTAGCGACACAAACTGGTAATCGCCAATGAAAAGCTGGAATCCAAGAAAGGAGTAAGCGGGTTTAAAATTGGAGTAATGAATAGTGAGAAGGTGGGGCCGGGAATCGCTGAACCACACGGGAATAATGTCTCTCGGGGCGCGCTCGGCTTGCATTGCCACTGCCGAATGGCCAACTTTGCCGTAACCACCTATCGGCTTTCCATCAATAAATATTTCAGAAGCGCCATCGTGGTTAATGCGGAGCGCCAGCTTCCGGTTAATCAAACCGGTATCGACTTTTATCCATAGCCCGAACCAACCCAAACCATGCCACCCCGGCAGAATGTTAGCTTCGCCGAAACTGGTTCCCCGGAAGGCACGCCAGCCCCGAACATCAGTTACCGGTTTTTTGGGGTCGCTGAACTCGCCCGGGTGAAAATACCACAGGGAGTCGGCCAATTGTACCTGGTGGAGACTGCCGAAATCACGCTCCCGGATCGTGGCAACTGTTTGTCCGTATGCTAAATTGACCGCGCAAAGCAATGCTATACACCACACAAAGGTATAACGGCAGCGGGGCCTGTTGATAACGATGTCGGAGCTGCTCATATGATCTGGCTGATACGATCCTTTTAACCAAAAATACTGTTTTTGCCAATCGGAATCATAACAGGGTATAAAAAAGTCAGCCTAAGATGCCTTTAATGCTGCCCGAAACAGGATCGAATTATTAAATTAAGGCAAACATTTTCAAACCTTCCGGTAAGCGGTTCGAGTTTAGTCCTGTTCGGGCTACAAACCCACTTTATTCAAAATAAAGCTGGTTTGTCATTTTATAAAATTTTTGAATCGGTCTCCATTGCATTGATGTACGATCTTTTGTGTTCGATTCCGCTAAGGTCATAACAATATAAACTAGTTGCATATCCCTGAAATGTATAAGGGATCAGTTGAAACGTATAAATCGGGCGGCGCCCTTAAGTCGACCTTTGCTTTAGAAATTAAAAATAATAAAGCAATGAAAAAGACAGTATTAATCACAGGCGCTTCATCCGGGTTTGGAAAAGTGGCTGCAAAATTATTTCATACAAATAACTGGAACGTGATCGCTACCATGCGTTCACCCGAAAAAGAAACAGAATTATCAACTCTGAGTAATGTTTTTATCAGCAAACTGGATGTAACCGATAAGCTGAGCATACAAAATGCGGTGGCAGCAGGCATAGAAAAATTTGGCAAAATTGATGTGCTGGTGAACAATGCAGGCTACGGAGCGTTGGGTGCACTGGAAGCTGCTACCGAAGAACAGGTTAAACAACAGTTCGACGTGAATTTATTTGGATTGATAGCAGTAACAAAAGCTGTATTGCCAGGTATGCGGCAACAAAAATCCGGCGTTATTATCAATATTTCTTCGGTTGGAGGAAGAATTACCTTCCCGTTCTGCTCGCTTTATCATGCAACCAAATTTGCGGTTGAGGGTTTGACAGAATCGATGCAGTACGAATTAAACCCGTTTGGCATCAGCTTAAAAATAGTTGAACCAGGGGGGTATAAAACCGAGTTTGCCGGGCGTTCGATGGCCCTTTTCAGTACTGATGGTTTAGATGAATATCAACCCGCATTTAATAAATTTATGAACATAATAAATGATTGGCCTATGTCTGAAAATATTTCCGAAGTGGCCGATGCTATTTATGAGGCTGCAACCGATGGTACTGAAAAATTGCGTTACCCTGTGGGGCATGATGCTGTGCAAATGATAACAGCCAGGCAGCAAATGGACGATGTGGACTTTAAAAAAATGATGTCGGCACAAACCGGCATCTAAAAAACAATAAGTGGCTGCCCAGGCACGGGCAGCCAACTTTTTATGGTAACTTTATAACAATAAAAAAACATGCCGGATAAATATATCGATCTTCAATCTATCAGCGATCTGCACAAACTGGTAAAAAACGCAGCTCCGAAACATCCCCTGGTAAGCGTGATAGACCATACCGATTTCTATGAAAATCGCCCCAAAGAGAACGCATTTTACCGTTTTGGCTTCTATACCATTTCCTGCAAGAAATTTGAGGGCTTGTTAAAATACGGCAAAGGGTATTATGATTTTAACGAAGGTTCCTTAATGTTTACCGCCCCCGGGCAAGTCATAGCGCCGGGTCCGGATGTTGCGGTTGATGAAGGTTGGGCGCTGTTCATTCACCCCGATTTGATCCATGGTACCGATTTGGGCAAGAAGATACATCAGTATACCTTTTTTAATTATGAGGTCAACGAAGCCCTGCATATTTCGGAAGAGGAGAAACTGATCATTAAAGATTGTGTAGCAAAGATTGAAAGAGAGTATTCGCAAAATATCGATAAGCATTCGCAGGGCCTCATCGTCAGCAATATCGAACTCTTGCTGAATTACTGCAGCCGTTTTTACGACCGACAATTTTACACCAGGGCAAAAGTTAATTCAGATGTAGTACAACAGTTTGAAAAAATATTAAAAGATTATTTTTCACAAAGTACCCTGATTGAAGCCGGCCTGCCAAATGTTAAATATTTTGCTTCCCGACTCAACCTGTCACCTAATTACTTATCTGATCTTTTAAACAAATTTACAGGCAAAACCACACAGGAACACATCCACCTGGAATTAATAGATAAAGCTAAATCAATGTTGTGGGGCACCAATGATTCTATCAGCGAGATCGCTTACGGGCTTGGGTTTGAACATCCTTCGCACTTTACAAAGATCTTCAAATCAAAGACGGGAAAATCGCCAAGCGAGTATAGGCACCTGAACTAAATGGAGAAGTAATTCTTCAATTTCAACCACCCCGGCATTATTAAAAAAAAATATACCACAAGCAAAGAATAGTTGAAAGTTGTTTCAAACAACCCCTTAGATGCTTTAATGCCCTGGTTATCTGGTTTTCAACGGTTCTTTTGGATATTCCCAGGCGGCCGGCAATTTCTTGATTGCTTAGGTTATCCATACGGCTCATGTAAAATATTTCCTGGCAACGTTTAGGCAATTTTTCCAGATAGTGATTTAATTCCTGTAATAATTCTTGGTTTTTAATGCGATGGTCGCCCTGGTTATAGTCAGGCAGGTTATCCATTTCCCAATCATTTAGCACTAAAGTAAGCGGCGGTTTTACGGCACGCATACGATTATAAACCTGGTAACGGATAGCTGAGAGCAGAAAGTTAGGGATAGATTCTATTTCCAGTTGATGACGGCGGTCCCAGATATTTAAGAAAACGTCATGAACAGTTTCCTCACTGTTTTCCCTGTCTTTCAAATACCGGAGTGCAGTATTATACAACCTTACCCAGTACCGGTCAAAAAGTATAGCAAAAGCCTGTTCGTCATCATTTCGGATGGCAAACCAAAGCTCAGGATCATTAATCTGGGAATTATGCATACAACTGGTTGGATAAAATTATGAAAAGCCAGCCAATAAACCCACAATTAACGGGTAACAGAAAAAAAAATTGAAAATTGATGTGTGTGCCTGTATAAAATTTACACTAACAAGGTGTAAACCTGCTATTGTAGCCTAATGATAACCAAAGTAGAATTCCTGGCTTTGTACGAAAAGTACATGAGCGGACAATGTACGGCCGACGAAAAAAAGCTGCTGGATACGTACCATGATGAAATGATATTGGCCGAAGATGGCTGGGATGATGACCTGGTTAAGGAAGAAGTGCGCGACCGCATATGGCAGCGATTAAGCAATAGTCGCAAAGTAGTTCAAATGCCATCACGTAAGGTTACTAAATACTGGTGGTTGCAGGTTGCCGCGGTTTTTGTGGCTGTTCTGTTTGCAGGGGTGTTTTTTATGCAACGTAAAAAAAATCAGCAAAATGATACTGTAAAACTGACAGCAAATAAAGCACAAAAACAAATATTTCCCGGAGGCAATAAAGCTTACCTCACACTGGCCAATGGCTCGCGCATTGTGCTGGATGATGCCAAAAACGGTAACCTGGCAACCGGGCAGGGTGTCACCGTAAGTAAGGCCGGTAATGGCACAGTAGTATATCATTTCACCAATTCTGTCAACAATACAGCCACTGCCACAACATCCGAATTTAATACTATTACCACCCCCAGGGGAGGGCAATACCAGGTTGTACTGGAGGATGGTACACGCGTTTGGCTCAACGCAGCTTCATCTATCAAATTTCCACAAGCTTTTACCGGTGTTTCCCGCGAGGTTGAACTAACCGGCGAGGCATATTTCGAAGTGGCAAAAAACAAAGCAAAACCGTTTATTGTACTGGCTAACGGCACAAAAGTGCAGGTATTTGGTACCCACTTTAATATAAACGCATATAGCGATAACAATAACGTGACCACCACGCTGCTCGAAGGTTCGGTGCGGATGGATAATGGCAGTTCGGCAGTGATGTTATTGCCAGGTCAGCAGGGTGCAACACTCAAAACCGGAGCTGGTATTAAAGTTGGCCCGGCCGATATACAGCAAACTATGGCCTGGAAAAATGGCCTCTTTATATTTCATGATCTTAATATTACCGAGGTTATGAAACAAGTGGCCCGCTGGTACGATGTTGATGTAGAATACCGTGATGATGATGTGAAAAACAATGAGTTTGGTGGTACGATATCCAAATACAAAAATATAACGGAGCTACTGGATGTCATGTCGCTTACACGCTCCATTCATTACAAAATAGAGGGAAGGAGGGTAATCATTATGAAGTAAGTCTACTCATAATTACCTGTTTATAACCAGGAGCGTTCGCAGCGCCCCTGGTATAAAGCTTTGAATAGCTGTCAGGTAGCAATTAATGATCATATTTCTCATAACCAATTATTTAACCTAACATTCAAATGTATAAAAAATCTGCTGCAATAAGATGCAGGGAATGGCCCTGCCTTAAATCTAAATTATTTCCGATTATGAAACTGTCGTTTTTTTTGTACCTGGTTTCTATACTGCAAGTGAGCGCAGCAACCTCATTTGCACAAAAGATCAGCCTCGATAAAAATAACGCTTCCCTGGCCGAAACCCTCCAGGAAATTCACCTGCAAAGCGGGTTCAGTGTGTTTTACAATGCCAAATTGCTCAAAAAGGCGGTACCGGTAAATGTGCATATGCAAAATGCCAGCCTGAGCGACGTTTTAAAACAATGTTTCCAGGATCAGCCATTTAGTTACGTGGTTAATAACAACACCATAGTGCTTACCCCTAAGCCGGTAGTAACAAAACCGGTACAAGTTATTACGGTAACCGGGCAGGTAAAAGACGAAAAGGGCATACCCTTACCCGGCGTTACTGTAAAAGTAAAAGGGACAAATATAGGTGCACAAACTGCATTGGATGGCAATTATAAAGTAGAGGTAAGTGATAACAATGCTGTACTGATATTTAGTTATGTGGGTTTCGTTTCGCAGGAGATAACGGTTGGTAACCAGACCCGTATCGATGTGATATTAAAAGAGCAAACATCTGC
>JABDFZ010000078.1 GCA_013286325.1 Bacteroidota bacterium
TCTTCGTTTTTCTTTTTCTTGCTGCATTATATGAGAGCTGGTCTGTGCCATTTTCGGTACTGCTGGCCGTACCAATAAGTGCATTCGGTGCTATCCTTGCACTAACCATAACACCAACAATTACTAATAATGTATATGCACAAATAGGATTGATAACTTTAATAGGCTTGTCTGCCAAAAACGCTATTCTGATAGTTGAGTTCGCTAAAATAAGGGTCGACCGCGGTGAAGAACTTATAAAATCGACACTGGAGGCAGTGCGCCTTCGCCTAAGGCCAATAATCATGACCTCAATGGCATTTATTTTAGGTGTGCTGCCTCTTGTTTTGGCAACAGGCGCCGGTGCAGAATCGAGAAATACTATTGGGATAACTGTGTTGGGCGGCATGATAGCATCATCAACCATATCCATATTTATTGTTCCGGTACTGTTTGTTTTATAATTATCTTTTCGTAATCGGAGGGTTTATTTAACATGCCATTTACCAATATCCCGGTTTCGTAAACCTGCGATGATTTTTGTGGTGGCGACCCTACTGAGCCCGCAGCTACATATACGTTTTGAGCATTAAGGGCCGCAGTAATATCGGCGGGTGTTAAGCTGTAAGATGCCATTTTATCCGGGTTCATCCATATCCGCATACTAAAGTTATCGGTACGGGCGCTCACATCCCCAACACCCGGAACGCGTAATATGGCGTCTTCAATAAAAGTGCTGGTATAATTATCCAGAAAAGTTATGCTATGCGTATGCTTTGGCGAATAAATAGCAACCAGCATCAATTGGTCGGGGTTGCTTGCCCGCACTGTAAGGCCCAGTTTACTTACTACCGATGGCAATAAAGGTGCGGCTATGCCAACCCTGTTCTGTACGTTAAGGGCGGCAATATGTACATTGGTGCCAATATTAAATGTAACCCTTATACCCATGCCGCCGCTGTTGGTACTGGTGCTGGTCATGTATTCCATTCCGGGTGTGCCATTTACCTGTTCTTCAATAGGCGTGGCTATAGTTTGCTCGACCGTCTGCGCATCTGCACCGGTATAGGAGCCGTTTACCGAAACACTTGGCGGTGATATGTTGGGGTATTGATCAACAGCAAGATTAAAAAGACAAATCAGTCCGGCAATCATTAATACCACAGATATTACAATTGCAGTTACTGGTCTTTTAATAAATGTATTCGCAATCATATATGGTCAGCTTTACCCAGTTCACGTGATTTTTCTATTTCGTATTCCAGCTCAGGGTCAATATTCTGTGCTTCTACCTTTCTTGCCTTCTCCATCAGCTGATGATGATGTGCTTTCAGATATTCCAGTTTTTCTTTTCCATACGATATCCTTGTTATAATAACATACAATACCGGAACTATAAATATGGCCAGCGTTGAAGCTGCAAGCATACCTCCCAATACAGTATAACCTATTGTTCTGCGTGCTACTGCCCCCGCACCTGTTGCCAGCACAAGCGGAAGCACCCCAAGTATAAAGGCTAGCGACGTCATGATAATGGGCCGTAAACGAAGGCTTACCGCATCAAGTGTGGATTTAAGCAATTCCTCGCCCCGGTCAACCCTCACTTTTGCAAATTCTACTATAAGGATCGCATTTTTAGCAGCGAGACCTATAAGTGTAATTAAACCGATCTGCGCATATACGTTATCAGTTAGGCTTGGTACCAGGAAAAGGGCGAGTATAGCGCCAAAGGCCCCGATAGGGACAGCAAGAAGTACAGAAAATGGAACAGACCAGCTTTCGTACAGTGCAGCAAGGAAAAGGAACACGAATGTAATGGAGAACATGAAGATGTAAATGGTTGTTGAACCTGCTTTAATTTCTTCATAGCTTAACCCCGAAAATTCGTAAGTATAACCCTCCGGTAAAGTTTTGGCAGCTACTTCCTGCAATGCCTTTATGGCCTCGCCGCTGCTATACCCATCTGCAGAAGCCCCATCAACTTCGGCGGTACGGAAAATATTAAAATGCGATATAAGCGGGGCAGCCACTGTTGGCTTGTAACTGATAAGCGTTCCCAAAGGCACCATTTGGCCGGCCTGGTTACGTACATAATATTTATCCAGATCGGATATCATTCCCCTAAAGGCTGTATCCGCCTGCACAACAACGTGGAATGTACGGTTATAAGTAGTAAAATCATTAATATATAAACTGCCCATATACGCCTGTATGGTTGTAAAAACATCGGCTACATTAACCCCCAGCTTTTCGCATTTTTCCCGGTCAACATTGAGGTTGAAATTTGGTGTATGGGCAGAGTAAAAACTGTAGGCTTTGGTTATTGCCGGATTCTTATTAGCCTCAGTGACGAAATTGTTAACCACCCTTTCAAAATCCTGTAAATTATCATTTGTACTGCGTTGCTCAATCTGCATACTAAACCCAACCGTTGTACCAACCCCGGGTAGTGGCGAAGGCTGTATAACTTCAACATTCGCATTTTTCAGGCCTGCATCGGCTATTCGTTTTTGCAGCACACCAATAATACCCGGAACCTGCTCGCTTTCGCTGCTGCGTTCGTCCCAGGGTTTAAGCTGACAGTAAATGGTGCCGTTATTTGAATTACTGGCATTAGTTACCACGTTTAAACCCGAAAGTGCAGCATAATGTGCCACCCCCGGTGTTGAGGCAATAACTTTCATTAATTTGCCCATTACATCAACAGACTGGGTGGTTGACGAAGCCGGGGGCAACTGAAAGGTAACATATAAATTCCCATCGTCTTCAGATGGTATAAAACCGGATGATTTTTGCTGGAATAAAAAGTATGCTCCAATACAAATACACACTAATAAAATAACTATGTATTTTGATTTCTGAATGCTTTTCTTAACCCCATTAGTATATCTTTCGGTTACGCGGTTAAACCATGCATTAAATTTGTAGAACCATTTATTTATTCCTTTTGCCTCTTTATTAATAACGGTTGGTTTTAATAATAAGCTGCAAAGTGCAGGTGTTAATGACAAGGCTATAAATGCCGATATAATTACAGAGATAGCTATGGTGATTGCAAATTGCTGATACAATCGTCCTACTATTCCGGGTATAAAGCCAACCGGCACAAACACAGCAGCCAGAATAAGGGCAATTGCAACTACCGGCGCTGATATATCTTTCATCGCCTGATAGGTCGCTTCTTTAGCCGACATCTTTTCTTCATCGATATAATGCTGCGTGGCCTCAACCACAATAATGGCATCATCAACCACAATACCTATGGCCAGCACAAAGCCAAACATGGTTAAAGTATTAATGGTAAACCCTAACGGGATGAAGAAGCAAAATGTACCAAATATTGATACAGGTATAGCCAAAACCGGAATAAGCGTTGATCGCCAGTTTTGTAAAAACAGGAATACCACAACGGCTACCAAACCCAGTGTTTTTAAAAGGGTGCCCACAACATCCTGCATAGAAACTTTTACAACCGTAACAGATTCAAAAGGAACACTGTACTGAACATCAGAAGGAAATGTTTGCTTTAGCTTGGCCAGTTCATCATACACCCCTTTTGCAGTCTCGAGTGCGTTACTACCTGGGGCCTGGTAAATTTGGAGGTACGATGCACGATGCCCGTCAACAAACGAATTGCTGGAGAAGGTGAATTTACCAAGCTCTACCCTTGCTATATCTTTCATATAAACCAATGCCCCTGTAGAAGGAATGGTTTTAACAATAATATTTTCAAATTCCGAAACCTTGCTTAACCGTCCGTTTACCAGTATTCCCAACTCATAAGTCTGGCTTGACGATTGCGGAGGCACACCTGCTGTACCGGCTGCTACCTGTACGTTTTGCGCATTTAGTGCTGTAATAACATCGGATGGGGTTAAACCGTAGGCGCTCATTTTTTCAGGGTTCATCCAAATCCGCATACTAAAATCATCGGTAAACCGGTTAATGCTACCCACACCTGGCACACGCAGCAATGCATCCTGAATAAATATATTGGTATAATTATCAAGGAAAGTAATATTGTGTGTGCCCTTCGGTGCGTAAATAGCCACCATCATCAGCATACTGGGGTTAAGTGCCCTTACTGTCAGGCCAAGCCTGCTTACTACTGCCGGTAATAATGGTGTGGCAATGCTTACCCTGTTTTGAACATCAAGCGCAGCAACGTCAATATCAGTACCGATCTTGAAAGTCACGTTCATTGACATTAAGCCGTTGTTAGTACTGTTGCTCTGCATGTACTCCATCCCTGGTGTGCCGTTTACCTGCGCTTCAATTGGTGTGGCAACCGTTTGCTCAACTGTTTGCGCATCGGCCCCGGTGAACTGGCCATTTACCTGCACTATGGGAGGAGTAATATCCGGATACTGATCTATAGGTAACAAAAGGATACACACTACCCCGGTGATTACCAATACGATAGATATAACTATAGCAGTTACCGGCCTCTTAATAAAAGTATTAGCAATCATATATTCTTATTTATCTCTACTACCGAAACTTCTGGTTTTATTGTTTACTGCCTTTGCCGCCTGATGGGGCTACTTTATTGGCAGTGGTAATTTGCGAGCCATCGTGCAGGGTTTGCACACCATCAGAAACTATCCTGTCGCCGGGTTTTATCCCGCTTTTTATAATAATATTTGCCCCGATTATTTGCCCAATCTGAACTTTTTTCTGAGCTGCAACTAATTTAGGCTTATGCTGTTTTGCGGTATCTGCTTTTGCGTCCGGATTATTTACAACACTATCTTTCGCCACGAAAACAAAATATTCGCCCATTTGCTCAACAACAGCCTTGTTTGGTACCAGTATTTGTGGTGTGGTTTCCTGGTTGTGTACCCTTACCACACAGCTCATGCCTACCCTTAATACCTGCTTCGGGTTAGCAAATACAAGCCTCACTTTTATAGAGCCGGTTTGCGAGTCAACTGCACGGTCGATCACTGAGATTTTACCGAGGTATGGATAGAGTGAATTATCAGGCAATAAAATGGTAAATAACGAATCGCTGGCTTGCGCTTTAGCGTTTTGCAATTGTTCAAAATGTGGAAGCTGTTTTTCATTTATTATAAAATCAACTGCCATTGGGTCATCAGTCGAAATGGTATTCAGTACCGTTGAGCCGGTTGATACAACATTCCCTAATTTAACCTGGCTAAAGCCTATAGTCCCGCTAAAAGGGGCATAAACTATTGCGTAGTTTAAATTGGTCTTAGCAGTTTTAACCGCCTGCTCGGATGATTTTACCTGGTTCTTTGCATTTTGATATGTAATAATGGCATGGTCATAAAGCTGTTTGGCAACAGCGTTATAACTATTTAAATATTCGTAACGGTCGGCATCCTGCTTAGCCTGCGCAAGGTTACCCTCCGAAACTTTAAGGTTGGCTTCTGCTGCGTCAAAGTTATCCTGGTAAATACGCTCGTCAATGGTATACAGCTTTTGGCCCTTTGAAACATGGCTACCCTCTGTAAAAAATATCCCGGTTACGGCTCCTTGTACCTGGGGCAGCAGGCTAACCTGGCTTAATGCCGCTGTGGTTGAGGGGTAATTATCATAATATAAAACACGCTGTGTTTTTACCTTAACCAAATTAACCGGCACTTCGTGATTTACTGGAGGCTGTTTCTTTTTACATGCCCCTAAAATAAGGCAACTTACTATAATGGTATTTATTACTGCTCTATTCATCTGACAGATTTGGTTTGTGCTTTTAATATGAAATATTTCCCATTGCCTTTTGCAGGTCTATCTTGTTCGACAGCACCTGGAACAATGCATTTAAATAACTTATCTCTGAGGATATTAAATTTGATTCGGCGGTTATTACATTCAGGTAGGGTATTATACCCTGTTTATACTGCAGGGTGACTACGAAGTAAACCCGTTTGGCCATAGCCACATTTTTTTGAAGCAGGCTGAAATTATACAGGTTACTTTTATAGTTAGCTAATGCTGTGGTATATTCTTTATAGATCTGTGATCTCAGATCGGTTTCATCCCAGTTCAATAGTTGTTGTTGCAGTTTGGCTTTATGTAAGTTATGCAATCGTGCAAAACCAGTAAATATGGGGATGTTGAAAGATAAGCCTATTAACGAACTGGGATAAGACGAACCAAAAAGCTTTGAAAAGTTATTATTTTCAAACTCGAGGTTGTAATTAAAAAAAGCCGAAACCGTTGGCAGGAAAGAATATCCGTAATATTTTACAAGCTCATTCTGAAGACCCTTACTTGTTGCAACCTGTTGATACTCTATGCGCTTTTCATATTGCAATTGCTGTGTTGTATCAATCGGGATATCCCTCATCATTTGCAGCGTATCAAAACTCACGTTAAACTGTTTTTCGGGAGGGAAGCCAATTAATTGTTTAAGGGCTGCATATTGTGGCACAACATTCTCGGTCGCCTGTTTTAATTGAGCTTTCGAATTATTTAAAGTGATACTGGCTTCTTCATAATCCGTTTCATCAACTATTCCACCCTTATATTGGTGATACGCGTCCCTCAGGTTTTTACCAAGGCGGGTGGTGTCTTCTTTTAAAATATTTATTTGCTCAAGCGTGAGCAGTACATTGTAAAACGATTTACTTACCGACGAAACGAGGAATATTTTGGTACTATCAGTCGCTTGCTCGGCTTGTTTGGTGTAAAATGGTGCACTGCGCGAAGTGTATAAAAGATTAGGACTAAATATGGCTTGCGAAACTGCCACCCCCGGAACAAAAGTGTTAGCAACTGATTGCCTTGTAGTGGACGAGCCTGTTGTTTGTGTTGTATTAATATTCGGCTGCTGAATATTATGTATTAATTCGCCGGAAGCGCTTACCTGAGGCAGCCATGCCGCTAAATTTATAGCATTAGTTGTTTTGGCGATATCAACATTTATAACTGATTTATTTAATGCCGGCTGATGGATCATGGCATAATCAATACACTGCCTCAGTGTTAAATACTCGCTGGTATTAAATGTTGTATCCCTGGTTGCGTGTAATGCTGTGCTGCTTGTATCCCTGGTCTGCGCCCATGAGCGTGTGGTTAAGCAAAGTAAAACTGTAATAAATAAAAAAACACGGACTGTACCCATATCAAATAACTAATCTGAAACATATTGGTGTGGAAAAATGCAAGCGTATTTTTAATACAATAGCTGCCAGGACTATGAAGAAATCATGTCCGGTTATTAATAGGGGTATGCAAATATTGATAAAACATACAGTACGAAAGCGTAACATTTTTGTTAAGAGGGTTTTAACAAGCTAACTGTACTTGATTTGTTACATCATGGCTAATTAATAATTAAAAATTATCAGATATATGAAATTTAATTTATGTCGCGGTAACTATGAATCCCAACCAGCAGAAGGCAAGTGAGCAAAGAAATGTGAGCGTTTTTAACGTGAGCTACCTAATATAATATGTATAATATATTTTAAACTTATAATTAATTGCCATGTTAATAGAGT
Organism: Bacteroidota bacterium; assembly: GCA_013286325.1. Classification (GTDB taxonomy): domain Bacteria; phylum Bacteroidota; class Bacteroidia; order Sphingobacteriales; family Sphingobacteriaceae; genus Mucilaginibacter. The sequence goes on from JABDFZ010000078.1 coordinate 7,449, forward strand.
TAAAAGCGTAAACCATGCAATCAACCGGAAAAAATAAATTAATTACACTCGTTGCAATGACCCTCGGTTTTGTTATGGTGCAGCTGGATGTTACTGTAGTTAATGTGGCCATAAAAACAATCGGAAAATCTGTAGGTGGCAATATTTCAAGTTTACAATGGGTGGTAAATGCTTATACACTAACTTTTGCTGCCCTCATTTTAACTGCAGGAGCGCTTGGCGATCGCATTGGTGCCAAACGCGTTTTCATTACCGGGTTTTCAGTTTTTACAATCGCGTCTTTAGGCTGTGGGCTGGCCCCGAACCTCCCTTTGCTTATCATCTTCCGGGCTGTTCAAGGTTTGGGGGCAGCTATACTTGTCCCCTGCTCCCTGGCGTTGCTCAGCCACGCTTATACAAACCCGGATGAACGCAGCAAGGCGGTCGGAATTTGGGCTGCTGGTGCAAGTTCGGCATTAGCAGCAGGGCCCATTATTGGTGGCGCGCTTATAGCTTTTTTGGGTTGGCGGAGCATCTTTTTTATAAACATTCCTATAGGGATAACCGGTATATGGCTCACTGCCGTTTATACTACGGAAACCGGTAAATCAAAAGGTCGGAGTATTGACATTTGGGGGCAGATTGTAGTGGGAATAGCTTTGGCTTGCCTGGCAGCATCAATGATAGAGGGTGGAAAACTCGGTTGGACCAACCTTTATATTCTACTTGGCTTTGCATTATTCGCGTTATTTATGGCACTTTTCATCCTGATAGAAAACAAAACCAAAGACCCCATGTTGCCATTGGTTTTATTCAAGATCAGGAATTTCAGTGCAACTACCGCTATTGGTTTTTTTATAAACATTTCTTTTTACGGTTTAATTTTTGTCTTCAGCCTGTATTTTCAACAACTGCGCGGTTTAAGTCCATTAAAAACCGGTATAGCCTTTTTACCGGCAATGGGCGCCATACTTATGGCAAATTTGCTGGCAGGCAGGTTAGCCAAAGGTTTAGGCCCTAAAAAAGTGATTCTGATTGGGGCGTTATGCTTTCTTGCAGGAAGTCTAGTTATGCTCGATGTAAGCAAGCAGACTGCCTTTCTTTGGGTTGCGTTGCCATTATTTGCAATGGGGCTTGGTGTTGGGTTGATAGTCCCTCCCATGACCTCCGCTATGCTTGGAAGCGTAGACAAAAGCCAATCAGGGGTAGCGTCAGGGGTTTTGAACTCCATGCGTCAGGCCGGAAGCGTAATTGGTGTGGCTTTATTTGGTTCGTTGGTTGCCAAAGGAGGTCAATTTATTAATGGGATGCATCTATCACTCATCATAACGGCATCGTTAATAGTATTAAGCATGGTTGCTGCTTTTGCAATCTCAAAAAGTTAGCCTATTGTCTATTGAAGATCGGGTTAAATTAAAAAGGGTCTTGTTTGTAGCAGAACCATCATTAACGGCGTAATAGATAGAAAGACACATTTTATGAGAGCAAAAAGCCTATTCCTATTCATACTTCCATTAATTATTATTAGCGGCTGTAAGAAAGACAAAAATCAGAAAACGGTACTTGATGGTACCTACTCGGGAAAGTTCATCGAAACTATTCAAAACTCTCCCGGATCACCAAACAACGTTATGCTCAGTCTTAAAGCTGGAAACCATACTTCGCCTGGCAGTATCGGTTTCATCACCACAGGTAATGGAAGTTTTAAAATAAACGGGCAAACCATAACTTTTGTTGATATGGGAGCCTATCCGGACAATACTGATTACAACAGCACAGCAGTATTGAGCGGTTTATATAATTATACCGTTAAAGGAGACAGCTTGTTTTTATCAAAGACCAATGAATCAAATGTTGTTTTTACCTATAAAGTCAAAAAACAATAAAAGAATTTGCTGAACAACTTATTTCTCACATCATAAGGCTAAACGCTTCAAAATGTGAAACTTTTAGCCTTATGTATGGGGATGATTACAGTTATTAATTGCTGCTTTTAATTAAGTAACCCTGAGCACGGTTTTTCCATATCTTTTATTTGCTTCTTTCCTGTTTTGTTTTTTATCCGAAAAGGTTTCGGCAATATAAGCCAAGGCTACGGCGGCATCCTTTAATTCGTATGTTTTTGCCAAGTGGACTTTCAACTTACCCACATCTATTAGCCTTGCAATTAACCTAAGGTCTTCTGCATTGGGTGCCTGGTGCATCATCACTGCCTTTACATGGTGCTTTTCAGCCTCCTCAATGTTTGGTGGCAGGTTGGTCGAAATAAGTAACCCGCCTTCTTTTAGCAAATGATACGAGTTTTGCTGGACTGCCGCACCAACCAGGTTAAAAACAGTATCAGCTTTGTTTTTATACAATTTAAAATCTGTGTTGTAATCAATAAGCTCATCGGCACCTAAAGATTTAAGGTGCCTATAATCGGCTACACATGAAGTTGCAACCACCGTTGCTCCGGCCTGATGTGCCAGTTGGATCAAATAGCCACCAACCGACCCTGCTGCACCATGTATAAATATTCTTTGCCCTGCTGTTATATTTGCATAATGAAACAAACCCTGGTATGCAGCCTCGGCGGCTACTGGTACCGAAGCGGCTTCTTCAAAACTGAGGCTTTCCGGCTTAAGAGAAATTGCATCGGGCTTTATTAAAATATACTCTGCATAAGCCCCTCCATCCACGCCATCACCATATACTTCATCACCGGGCTTAAAACCAGTAACATTGGCTCCAACTTTAACAATCACGCCCGAAAAATCCCGTCCGGGTATCCATGGAAATGTTAACGGGTAAATGTCCTTTAAAATACCTGTTGCTTTTAAATAATCAATGTGGTTTACCCCGGCAGCTCGGACATTGACTAAAACGGTATCGTCAGTAATTTCGGGAACGGGTACATTTTCGAATTTTAATGTGTTTAAATCACCATATTGGTGGAGTTGGATCGCTTTCATAGTATTACTTTTTTGTCAAACCTGTTCAAATTTTTTACTTTTGACAAGTACTTACCTGAAAGTAAGATACTTACCTCAACGTTTGAGATACTGTGTTTCAACCAAATAAAAAAGTAAAAATTATGTCAAAAATTTCTGATGAAGACTGCGGGATCAGGAAAGCAATGAATTTGGTTGGAAGTAAGTGGAAAGTAATGCTCCTTCGGAAAATGCGGAGAGAGCGCATGCGTTATGGTGACATAAAAAGACTCATTCCCGAAATAAGCGAAAAGGTACTTATACAAGAACTGAAAGACCTGGTTAAAGCGGGTTTGATGGAGAAAAAATCTTATCCTGAAATACCCCCGAAAGTTGAGTATTGGCTTACGGACAAAGGGATTAATTCGTTACCGCTGCTTGATAGCATTGTCGCTTTTGGCGAGGCCAACTTTTAAAGCAATTACTCCAGCACAGCAGGTTTAACATATTAAAAACCTGTTTATAAATAAATCCATAAAAAAAATCTAAAAAAATTTGCGCAGTTGATCGACTGCGTTTATATTTGCAGTCGATCAACTGCAAATAAATGAGAAGAGATATTTTTCAAGCTATTGCCGACCCAAGCCGCAGAGCCATTTTAGGCTTGCTAGCACTTGGAGCCATGACCCCAAATGCCATTGCCGAACACTTTGACAGCACCAGGCAAACCATATCGAAACATATTCAGATCCTTACTGAATGTGAAGTAGTGACACAGCAAAAAACAGGAAGAGAAATTTATTATCATTTTAATCCAAAAAAGATGAAAGAAGTAGATATATGGATGGAACAATTCCGTGCAATGTGGGAAAGCCGTTTTGACCAACTGGACAATCTTTTAAAAACCCAACAAAACAAAGAATCATGACAAAGAGAGAAGTTGTCTTTTCAAAAGACCTGCAAAACAAAAAACTGAATGTTATAAGAGTATTTGATGCCCCATTGGAACAAGTATGGGATGCTTGGACAAAAAGCGAAATACTCGACTTGTGGTGGGCCCCTAAACCTTACAAGGCACAAACTAAAGCAATGGATTTCAGCGAAGGCGGCTTTTGGTTGTATTGTATGGTAGGATTGGAAGATTACAGGTCCTGGTGTAAAGAAGACTATAAAACTATTGATCCTAAAAGAAGGATTACCAATGACGTTTCGTTCTGCGATGAAGATGGCAACCTGAATACTGATTTCCCTACCATGCATTGGGAAAAAGCATTTACTACAACAGCAGATGAAACTACCGTGGGGATTGAAATTATTTTTGATACTGAAGCAGATATGGAAACGCTTATTAAAATGGGCTTTGAGAAGGGCTTTACAGCCGGTCTCGATAATCTTGCTGATTATTTAAGTGCACAAAAGGTTACCGCTGTTCCTCAATAAAAATCTTTCTATGGTGTAAGGGTAAACTCTGATGAGTGTGTTTTAATGGAAAACAATAAAAAAATCCATGAAAACAACAATCTTATCTTTTATCATGATAGTTTTAGTTTCTGCAAAATTATTCTCACAGGAACAACAAAGTAAACCAGAACAACAAAGCGCTGCTCCATCAAAGGTGCCATTATTAAGCTCGTTTGAAAGCAGCTACGCTTATTCCCCATTTAAAGTTAATGGCAAAGACATGAATATACAACAAGCAAGCGCTACCCTTACATTCCCATTAATTAATTCGCTTCAAAATGGCAAGTTCGATTTTTTGCTGGCGGGTATAAGTTATAATGGATTGTTTCTTTCTGGTGCCGGTTCTACATTCGGAGGGTCGCAATTTCACTCATTTTCTGTGCCGCTTACCTTTCAAAAATCACTTTCGTCTAAATATGCATTGATCGCTTCTTTTGTTCCAATGCTTTCGTCTGATCTGAAGGATATATCAGGGGATGATATGACTTATACAGGGGCGCTTTTGTTAAAGATCAGGAAGTCGGATAAATTTACTTATTCGGTTGGGGTAGCTTATTCAAAGCAGCTTTTTGGAAGTGTGTTAGTGCCTGTGGTTGGCGTCGACTGGCAAATTAATGAAAAATTGAGTTACTCTGCCACATTACCATTGTCCGAAAAATTAAAATACCAGCTATCTACCAAAAGTGCTTTTGGTGTCAATGCCGATTTTGGTATTGGAGGTGGCACCTATCGCCTGTCCAAAAAAATGAACTCGGATTATTTCCAGGTACAGCAAATTAAGACCGGGTTATTTTATGATTATACGTTGTCGAAAAACTTTTCAATATCGGCAAGTGCCGGATATAACTTTAAACAGCAATTAGACCTTTATTCAAAAGATGAAAAAGTAAACTGGGTGCCTTTTAATGATTTAAACAAAAGGGTGCCCTTAGCAGAGACAAAAAAACCTGGTGCTACAGTGCAAACCGGATTTAGTTACCGATTTTAATAATGAACAATAATATGGTTGAAGTTTTTAAAACAGATGTTCGCAACAACAAACAAGCGAAACCAATTATCAGAAAGCTGGCAGAGCATATACCTGGCAGCATGGTGAATTTTGATCTGGAGGATATAGATAATATCTTAAGGGTTGAGGCTGATAATATTTGTACGGAAAATATTGTTGTACTGCTTGAAAGCTGCGGGTACAACTGCGAAGTATTGAATTAAGCGGTACACTTACAAATCAGGCCTGGCATATCTTTTCCTGTAGTCGAGCGGCGCCAGGCCTGTTATGCGTTTAAATATTACCCGGAATGTTTTTATGTCCTTATAGCCGGCGCTGATCATTATCGAGTTTATATCAAATTCATTTACTTCAAGGCCTTTTTTAGCCGACTCAACCCGTACCCGCTGCAGGTATTCGAGCGGTGTATTTTTAGTAGCAGCCTTAAACCTCCTTATAAAGTTGCGCATACCCATACAGGTTTGTTCTGCTACCTCCTCTATCGAAATATTTGAGGCGTAGTTTTCTTCAATAAAAAGCTGTGCCTTTAAAATTTCAACATCCCCGTGCCTGTGCTGCCCCATAAATACCGCAAAGTGGGCCTGGCTTGTCCTGTCCATCTCGATAGCATACATCTTGCTTATCCATAGTGCCGTTTCACGGCCACAAAATTTCTCGATAAGATATAAGATCAATTTTAAGGACGAAAAAGCCCCTCCGCTGGTATAAATACCATCCTGATCAGTTATTATCAAATCTGGTTTTATTTTAATAAGCGGATATCTTTTTTGCATGTCTTCCAGCCCTGCCCAGTGCGAAGTAACCCCTTTACCGTCCAAAAGCCCGGCTTCTGCAAGTATATAGCTGCCGAGGCAAAGACTTGCTACTTCTGCACCGGTTGTTTTCATGTCTTTTATCCAGTTAATCAGGGTGATATTTTGTTTTATGCTGATGTTATTATTTACCCCAATACTCGGGTCTACATTTAATGCGGGAACAATAATAAGGTCGGTACGGATCACATCAGAAAATGAACGCTGCGTTAATGATCTCGAGGGCATATTAAAATGATCATTTTCGCCATTTTCGCTCACTAACTCCAGTTTAAACGCCGGTTGCTTCCCCAATTGGCTGCGAAAGCGGTTTGCTGCAGTAAGCAAATCAATTATTGATGCAACAGAGTAAAGAGCAGCATCTTCATGAACGACTAACGTGATTCTTTTCACAACATTTTAATTAGAGACTGTAAAAATAACCTTTTATTATGTCGCAAAATCCCCCTAATCAAGTCATTAATGCTAGTTTATTGGGCACATTTTACTATGGAGATTTGGCCATCCATTAAGCCAACGTATAACCAGTAATGCAAAATAACCCTATCGCACCATCGCCGGCCAAAACAAAAATGCCAAAAGGTGTTCCTTTTATTATAGCTAACGAATTTTCGGAAAAGTTTAGCTTTTTCGGGATGCGGAGTATCCTGTCTATTTTTTTAGTACACCAGTTTTTCAATCCACATGGCCTGGCCAATTTAAATGCCGGGGCCGAAGCCAGGTCAAACGCCTACACCCATGCGTTTAGTTCGCTGCTGTATTTTACGCCTTTTTTGGGTGCGCTGATTGCTGACTGGTTTGTCGGAAAATACAGGGTGATTTTAGCAGGCTCCATTATATACACATTCGGGCATTTTATGCTGGCCATTTCTACTCATAACTTATCAGGTTTTGCCAGCGGTATGATGGTGATTGCCTTTGCCGGAGGCGCTATTAAGTCGTGCGTTTCGGCTAATGTGGGCGATCAGTTTAACCACAGCAACCAGCACCTCATGAGCAGTGTTTACGGTTGGTTTTATTTTAGCGTAAACTTTGGCGGAACGATAAGCATTCTTTTAATCCCGGTTTTGTATAACAGTATTGGGCCTTCAATTGCCTTTGGCGTGCCTGGTATATTAATGGCGCTGGCTGCCATTATATTTTATTCGGGTAGTAAGCACTATGTAAAGGCGCCGCCTACAGGTATAAAAAAGGATAATTTTATTACCGTAAATTATTTTGTGCTAAAAACCTTCTTCACAAAAAAAGACAAGTCGGAAGCAGTATGGCAAGTTGCTGAAAAAAAATATGGTACGGAGAAAACGAATGCAATAAAAGCCATATGGCGGGTGCTGGCTGTTTTTATTTTTATCCCTATTTTTTGGGGTATGTGGGATATGAACCAATCGGAGTGGGCATTACAAGCTGATAAACTCGACCTTAACCTGGGGCTTTGGGGCATTAAGCTGTTAGCATCGCAGGTGCAGGTGACTAACACCATATTTATCCTGGTGATGATTCCAGTGTTTAATTACTGGGTTTATCCATTGGTTCAAAAAATGGGGTTCAGAATAACTCCTTTAAGAAAGATAGGGGCCGGGCTTTTTATAACGGCATTAAGCTTTGTAGTTATCGGCTTACTGCAAACCAGCATCCAAAACGGCCATGCCCCTTCGGTATGGTGGCAGGTCTTGGCTTATTTATTCCTCTCGTGCGGTGAAGTATTAGTGGCAGTGACCGGCCTGGAATATGCATATACACAATCGCCCCCTTCCATGAAAAGCACTATGACAGCCATATGGTTCCTTGCTTACTCAATAGGCACTTTCTTTACCGCATTAATTAATGTAAACATTGCCGGCAAAGGCATCTTCTCCTATTTCACAGGCGACAGGTACTTTTACCTGTTTGTAGGTATTATGCTTTTCTTTTTCCTGCTGTTTTTGATAGTAAGCCCCCGTATGAAGGAGGAAGCCTACCTGGTTGAGAACGATACGCTGCCCGATAATCCAATTGTATAATAACACGTCAAAAACACATATATATGACATCAACAGACCTAATTATTTTAAATTTCGAAGAGATCAGGAGGCGCAGCATCCTGTTATGGAACGGTATGCCCGAAAAATTCTTCAACTGGCAGCCCGATCAATATGCAATGAGCAGCATTGAAATGGTGCGCCACGTTTTAGAGGGAGAATATGAATATCATAAGATTATCGAAAACAGGGGATCGCAAGGGTTGGATATTACTTCTCCCTGGAAAGACAGAGCCTATACCACTATTGCCGAAGAAATAGCATTTGCCCAGCCCTTCAGACTGGATTTTATTGAAACCGTACGTTCATTTTCAGAACAGGATTTAAACGAGGTAAGGATCATCCGGTCAGATCTGGGGCAATCAAGAAGCCTTGGCGATTACTTGTTAAGAGTTGCTTATCACGAATCGGTACATTCAGGGCAAATGCTGTCCTATTTGAGAACATTAAACATACCCAGGCCCAACCTTTGGGATTAAGCAGTTCTTCGGTTATAAATCAGGCCTGGCATATCCTTTCCTGCAGTCAATCAGCGCCAGGCCTGTTATACGTTCGCATTTATTTCTTAGTGTTAAAAATATTTACTGTGTTTTTGCTGAAACTTTTTGCCCGGCATTTACCGTCACATCTGTGTATGAAATAATACCGCCGGTTGAGTTTTTATCATGCCGGGCTTGTAATGGTTTCCCGTTAATATAAATAAATTTAAACCCTCCCGAAAACATGGGCCTCCAGCTAATTGTTTTATTGCCTGTGTTGAGGATAGTAGATGCTTTTTTGTTAAAGTGGGTAAGATTGACAGTAGTATGTAAAACCGGCACATCCTGCATGGTTGAGCTTACATCCGAACCGTTACGGTATATTGTACTAAGCCTGTTATAGCGGGCATCTGGATCTATTCCCATTAAGCCCTGCACGAAGCCTTTGATAACGCCATATGAAACTTCGGGATAGTCGTGTCGCGGAGTTTGCGGGTTGGTTAAATACATCATATAATTGTACGCCTTATCCCAATATCCGTTCTGGTACATAATAAGCGGAAAATATGAGGTATTTTCTATGTTCCAATCCTTTTCGAAAAGATGGTGCAGGGTTTTATCGCGCCTTACCGGGTTTTTCAAGGCGTCAAACCATAACAGAAAAGTTTCCCCTTCATTCTTGCCATAAGCGCCGCTGCTGTTAAAATACGTATTGTATAAATTTTCCGAACTATCCCACCAGTTGTTTTCCAGCTCCT
>JABDFZ010000079.1 GCA_013286325.1 Bacteroidota bacterium
ATTACTTAAGGAAAACAAAGACAGATTTGTTATACTCCCCATTAAGTATCCCGCAATTTGGGAAATGTACAAAAAATGCGAAGCCAGTTTCTGGACAGCAGAGGAGATAGACCTTAGTGATGATCAGAAACACTGGGATAACATGAATGACGGCGAGCGTCATTTCGTATCGCACGTGCTTGCGTTTTTTGCAGCAAGTGATGGTATTGTGAACGAAAACCTGGCCATAAATTTTATGAGTGAGGTTCAGCTGCCCGAAGCCCGTTGTTTCTATGGTTTCCAGATAATGATGGAGAATATCCACTCGGAAACTTACGCGCTGCTGATAGATACTTATATAAAAGATCCCGCAGAGAAAGACCGTTTATTCCATGCTATTGATACTGTGCCTTGTGTAGGTAAAAAAGCGCAATGGGCTTTACGCTGGATAAATAACGGAACATTTGCCGAACGTTTAGTTGCGTTTGCAGCTGTTGAAGGCATCTTTTTCTCAGGTAGTTTTTGCTCTATTTTCTGGCTGAAAAAACGTGGTTTGATGCCGGGCCTAACATTCAGCAATGAGCTGATATCGCGCGATGAAGGCATGCACTGCGAATTTGCCTGCCTGTTGTATAAAATGCTTGAAAATAAACTTTCGAAAGAAGCCGCTACAGCAATTATTACCGATGCTGTTGAAATAGAAAAAGAATTTATCAGTGATGCGCTGCCCGTTAGCCTTATTGGAATGAATGCCAAACTGATGGGGCAATATATTGAATTTGTGGCAGACAGATGGCTGGGTGAACTGGGATATGATAAGGTGTATGGTGCATCAAATCCATTTGATTTTATGGAGATGATATCGCTGCAGGGCAAAACTAACTTCTTTGAAAAACGTGTAGGCGATTATCAGAAAAGCGGTGTATTAAACTCGCAGGAAAGTAAGTCGTTTTCTTTAGACGAAGATTTTTAGTTAGTTAATCAGAGACTGGAGATCAGAGGTTAGTCAGGAACCAGTAATGGTTCAAAAAATAATAAGCATTCAATTAATAAAGGGTTATTTAAACAATAGTTCTGCCGGGTGGCAGAGAGTAAAAGGGGGTCAAACATGTTCGTAATTAAAAGAGACGGAAAAAAAGAATCGGTAAAATTTGACAAGATTACAGCACGTATTGAAAAGCTGTGTTATGGGTTTCAGTTGGTTGACCCGATTGATGTAGCGAAAAAGGTAATCGAGGGCCTTTATGATGGTGTTACCACATCCGAGCTGGATAATTTAGCGGCGGAAACGGCAGCGTCATTAACTACCAAGCATCCTGATTATGCATTGTTAGCATCGCGTATTGCAGTATCCAACCTGCACAAAAATACGATTAAGTCGTTTTCTGAAACCATGCGCAATCTGCATGAGTATATTGATCCAAAAACAGGTAAAGACGCTTCATTAATTGCAGATGACGTGTGGGAAGTGATTGAGAAAAATGCCGAGCTTTTAGATAGTACTATTATTTATGACCGCGACTTCGGGTTTGATTACTTCGGTTTTAAAACCCTCGAAAAATCATACCTTTTAAAAATAAACGGCAAAATAGCTGAGCGTCCACAGCACCTGTTTATGCGTGTATCTATCGGTATCCATAAAGAGGATGTGGAGAGCGCTATTAAAACCTATCATTTAATGAGCGAGCGTTGGTTTACACACGCTACCCCAACCTTATTTAATGCAGGTACGCCGAAACCTCAAATGTCGTCATGCTTCTTGCTGACTATGAAGGATGACAGCATAGAAGGTATTTACGATACACTAAAACAAACTGCAAAAATTTCGCAAAGTGCTGGCGGTATTGGCCTTAGCATCCACAATGTAAGGGCTACAGGTTCATACATCAGCGGTACCAATGGTACCAGCAACGGTATTATCCCTATGCTGCGTGTGTTTAACGATACTGCCCGTTATGTTGATCAGGGTGGTGGCAAGCGTAAGGGGGCATTTGCCATTTATCTTGAACCATGGCATGCAGATGTGTTTGAATTTCTTGACCTCCGTAAAAACCATGGTAAGGAAGAAATGCGCGCCCGCGATCTGTTCTATGCCCTTTGGGTATCTGACTTGTTTATGGAGCGTGTGGAAGCTAATGAAGACTGGAGCTTATTCTGCCCACATGAAGCACCTGGATTAGCCGATTGCTGGGGAAAGGACTTTGAAAAATTATACAAAAAATACGAAAAGGAAGGCCGCGCACGCAGAGTTGTAAAGGCGCAGGAGCTTTGGTTTGCTATACTTGACTCGCAGGTGGAAACCGGTACTCCTTACCTGTTATACAAAGATGCCGCGAACGGCAAATCGAATCAGCAAAACCTGGGTACGATAAAAAGCTCAAACCTTTGTACTGAAATTATAGAATATACTTCGGCTGATGAAATAGCTGTTTGTAACCTGGCTTCGCTGGCATTGCCACGCTTTGTAAGGGAAGGTATTTTCGATCACGTTAAACTATACGAAGTAACCTATCAGGCCACCGTAAACCTTAACAAGATAATTGATGGTAACTATTACCCGGTTGAAGAAGCCGAAAGATCGAACTTAAGGCACCGTCCTATTGGTTTAGGTGTACAAGGTTTGGCTGATGCATTTATCCAACTGCGTTTACCGTTTGAAAGCGAAGGTGCCAAGAAACTGAACAAGGAGATATTTGAAACCATCTACTTTGCTGCCATGACCGCTTCGAAAGACCTGGCGATTAAAGATGGCCCTTACCAAACATTTAAAGGCTCGCCATTATCAGAAGGCAAGTTCCAGTTTGATCTGTGGAATGTGAAGCCTGATAGCGGCCGCTGGGATTGGGAAAACCTGCGCCTGGATGTAATGAACCATGGCGTGCGCAACTCTTTGTTAGTTGCTCCAATGCCTACAGCTTCAACCTCACAAATATTAGGCAACAATGAGTGTTTTGAACCATATACCTCAAATATTTATACCCGCAGAGTATTGAGCGGTGAGTTTGTTATAGTAAACAAACACCTGCTGCGCGACCTGGTAAACCTTGGTTTATGGAACGGTGCTATGAAAGATAAGATCATCACCGCAAATGGATCGATTCAGGATATTGCCGAAATCCCGGTAGATATTAAAGAATTGTACAAAACAGTTTGGGAAATAAAGATGCGTACCATTATTGATATGGCTGCTGACAGAGGCGCTTATATTTGCCAGTCGCAATCACTGAACCTGTTCATTAATTCGCCAAATGCGTCCAAACTTACTTCAATGCACTTTTACGCATGGAAGAAAGGCCTTAAAACAGGTATGTATTACCTGCGTACACAGGCTGCATCGCAAGCGGTTAAATTTACAGTTGAAAATCAGGGCGGTAAAAATATGGACGCTGTAATACCTGAAGTGGTAGCAGAAATAGCTAACGACGTGCCAGCAGGCCCATCGTGCTCGATGGAAGAAGGTTGTGTTACTTGTTCAGCATAATTATTAATTAGTCCATAGTCGATGGACGATAGACCATAGTTAAATTCGGTAGAGAAATCTTAGAATTTAGCTATGGTCTTTTTACTTTATGTTGATACTATAATCCATAAATTTGAATCATAATAATGCCATTAACCATGGTCTATCTGCTATGGTCTGAAAATATGAATCACAAGCACGAAATCATCCCATGCGAACGTTGCGGAAGCGGTATTGAGTGTAAGGCAAATTCCTACACCAAGTGCCAGTGCAGCGTTGTGCAGCTTAATTTAAACGAGGTGCAATACATTGCCGAAAACTATGAAGGCTGTATGTGTGCTAACTGCCTGACGGAACTTCAGCAGGAGTACAGGGAGATGATTGGCGTAAGTAAATAAATTTATCAATCAATCACTTTTACCGGCTTTTTGTCCTTATCTATAGCTACAAAAGTAAATGTCCCGGTGATGGCTTTTTCTCTTTTGAAAGAGTACATTTCTTCCACATAAATTTCCACTAATACTTTGAGGCTGCTGTTGCCGATGTGCTGTATTTTGCCTACCAGCTCAATTATAGTTCCTGCCGGGATGGGCCTGTTAAAATCTATCCTGTCGGATGATACGGTTACCATTGTTTTTCGTGTAAAACGTGTTGCGGTTATAAAAGCAACTTCGTCCATCATGTGCATGGCTGTGCCGCCAAACAGGGTATCGTAATGATTAGTGGTATTTGGAAATACTGCTTTGAAAATTCTTGTTTCAGCTGATTTTGTTCTTTGTTCCAGATCCATTTTAATAATATAAAAGCCGTTCAGGTTATGCTGAACGGCTTGGTTTGATTTTTAATTAACAGGTTGTTTGCTGAATATTTCCCTGGCTGCTTTTGCTGCCTGCACCATGTTTTTAAGCGCTGCCTGTGTTTCGGGCCATTTGCGGGTTTTAAGGCCGCAATCGGGATTAACCCAAATGTTGCCAACAGGTAACAGGGTGGCAGCTTTTTCGAGCAGGTTCACCATTTCGTCAACCGATGGTACACGTGGTGAGTGAATATCATAAACACCAGGGCCTATTTCTGCCGGGTATTTAAAATCGGAAAAGGCTTCCAGTAATTCCATTTGCGAACGCGATGTTTCAATGGTGATTACATCAGCATCCATTTGGGCAATGTGCTCAATAATATCATTAAACTCGCTGTAGCACATGTGTGTGTGAATCTGCGTTTCATCTTTTACGCCACTGGCCGAAATCCGGAAAGCCCTTACCGCCCAATTGAGATAAGCGGCCCAATCGGCTTTACGCAATGGCAAACCTTCGCGGATGGCCGGCTCATCTATCTGGATTACTTTAATGCCGGCTTTTTCCAGCGCTACTACTTCATCCCGGATAGCCAAAGCGATTTGGAACGTAGTCTCTGACCGCGGCTGGTCATCCCGCACAAACGACCATTGCAGGATGGTTACCGGCCCGGTTAACATGCCTTTCATTAGCTTTTGGGTATTGGCTTGTGCAAAGCTGCTCCACTTAATGGTCATGTCTTTTGGCCTGCTTACATCACCATAAATTACAGGGGGCTTTACACAGCGACTGCCATAACTTTGCACCCACCCGTTTTTGGTAAATAAGAAGCCGTCTAATTGTTCGCCAAAATACTCAACCATATCGTTACGCTCAAATTCGCCGTGAACTAATACATCCAATCCGATCTCTTCCTGCCAGCGAATGGCATTGATGGTTGCTCTTTCAATTTCGGCATCATACTGCTCCTGGGTAAGCTCTTTCTTTTTTAGTTTTGCCCTTAGCTGACGGATGTCATCTGTTTGCGGAAATGAACCAATGGTAGTTGTAGGGAAGAGGGGCAGTTTAAATCCTTGTTGCTGTATTTTTTGCCTTTCACCAAATTCGCTATCCCGTTTTGCATCATCATCGGTAATGGCTTCTGCCCGCTTTTTAACATTCTGCTTATGGATTAGCTTTGAAATATTACGACTGGATATAGCCCTTAAATTATCATGTAATAGTTCATTATTACCTTCAATTATCTTGTCGAGTTCATTTATTTCATTCAGTTTTTGTTTGGCAAAAGCCATCCAGTTTTTAATTTCAGGGTTAATGGCTGTTTCCAGGTCAAGGTCAAACGGAGTATGTAATAACGAACAGCCTGGCGCTATCATTACACGCTCTTTACCAATAACGGCAATGGCTTTTTTAATATGGGCTAATGAACGGATGTAATCATTTTTCCAGATATTTCTGCCGTCAATAATACCTAATGATAAAATAAGATTATCGGGTATCAGGGTTAATACCTTATCTAATTGCTGCGGCGCTCTTACCAGGTCAATATGCAAAGCGCTCACAGGCAGGTTAACAGCCAATGAAGTATTTTCGCGCAGGCCCTCAAAATAAGTAGTCAGCAGGATGTTTAGACCTGGGCAGGCTTTTTTAATTTCCCTGTAAGCATACTCGAATGCTTCTTTTTCTTTTAGTGATAGGTCGAGCGATAAAAAAGGTTCGTCTAATTGTATCCAGGTAGCTCCGTAGTTTTTCAACCTCTTTAATACTTCTATGTAAACCTGTACGACTTTTTTTATCAGGTCAATCTTGTCGAATCCGGGTTCCTTTTCCTTACCGAGTAAAAGATAGGATACAGGGCCGATCAATACAGGTTTAGGATTGTTGCCAATAGCCTGTTTTGCTAAATTAAATTCATCGAATACTTTTTCGGAGAAGACCCTGAACTGCTGATCAGCGGTAAATTCCGGAACGATGTAATGATAATTGGTATCGAACCATTTGGTCATTTCCATAGCGGTAATATCCAGTCCGTCTTTTTGATAGCCCCTTGCCATAGCAAAATAGAGATCGATTTCGCTATTGCTTTTATTTTCAGTTAATACGGCAGTATACCTTTGAGGGATAGCACCCAGCATTAATGAAGTGTCGAGCACCTGGTCGTAAAAGCTGAAATCGTTGCAGGGGATCAGATCAATACCAGCATCCTGCTGCAGCTTCCAATTCTCTTCGCGGATTTTGCGGGCGACTGAAAATAATTCTTCTTTGCCGGTTTTTCCGGCCCAGTATAGTTCACTGGCTTTTTTGAGTTCACGATTGGCCCCTACACGAGGGTAGCCGAGGTTGTTTTTGAGCATACGCATAAAACTTTTTTGGTTAAACATTAAATTGAATTAATGCTCCTTACGGTTTTCGGTATGCTTTCGGGAAATGGTAATAAAAGACAAAGGATCATGGGCCTAACAAGCCTGCAATTTCCTTTATACTCTGACTACTGCTTCAAAACGCGAAAGCATTGTCTTAAAAACAGAGGGCAAGTATCCTGGCTTGTAACGTTGTTGCCGTCCTTCTCAACCCCGATTGGAGGTCAATGGACATTTGAGTTTTGGCATCAACTTTTATATTACTTACAGTTGCGCGACAGCCCGTGATTTACACACGGTTCCTTTTTAATCCCGGCTAAAAAACCGGGAACCTATCTGTTGAAATAAAGTAAAGAACTTAAAGCAAATATAGGGGATAATGTAATAGATAGGATATAATTGTTAAAGCACGTGGCTATCAACAAATTTATTAGTGTCCTAAATGATTAGCCTTTAGCCACTCATCTGCTGTTTTAGCTATCTTGTAAGGGTAATTATAATTAAATGCACAGTTCGGCTTTTTTAAATCTTTACCCTTGCTGTCTTTAAGCTTGTAAACAGAATCAACTACCTTGAAATCTTTATTATAGTATTTGGTAAGCAGTTCATGTGCTACATCGCCTTCTTCAGGTGTACATTCGCTGTTAAAAAAGTTAGCCTCCCTTGTAAAGGCAAAGAGTTTTCCCGTTATATCAAAATAACTTTTATAAACAATAAACCAATCTCCGCTTTCACTAAAAGGGACTTCGACTGTGTATATAATTTTGCCTGCCTTATTTTTATATAAGTTATAAGTGGTTTCAATCTGCTCCGGGTAATTTTTACCTTTAACAAGTACCAGTTTGTCTTTACCCGGAACTTTAACAAGCACTATTAAACCACTGGTATCTTTAGTTAAACTATCGATATGCTGCTTTGCTAATTTAACATTATCAAAAGCTTCAGTTTTGCTATGTACCTCAGCTTTTTTGACCGCTTTTGGTTTAAGCTGATTTTTAGCAGGCTGGTTACATGCAACCCCTAAATATGTAAGAAATGCAACAGCAATAATGGATAGATTTCTGGTTATCATAGTTGATTTAAAGATATGGGTTTATCATGAATCTTTATAAGCCGACGTGAAGGAATAGAGTTTATTAAACTTTTGTATATTTAGATATTATGAATTCCACTAATATTAATTTAATCGCCTATCGCATTGTTGGTATTGCCATTGCGATATTTCTGATATTGGGTGGTGCAGGATTTCTCCTGCAACAATTATTTTTAAAGGGAAGCATTAGTATTCTTGCCGCTTTTATCGTTATATGGCTTCAGTTTTCACCTCCTTTGCGTAAATCGTGGATCATTACTTTTGTAGTCCTCCTTTTGACAGCATTTATTATTGGTGCGCTTGGGCATAAGTAGTGACCTACGTTTGGCCGAAAATCCTGAACCAAAATCTTTCAAGCTTCCTGTCTTTCCGACTTTCGGACTAAATAACTATCTTCGCGACTCGTAACTCAGTCTAAACTTCATGAAATTATTAGAAGGAAAAACCGCACTCATCACAGGAGCATCAAAAGGGATAGGGCGCAAAATTGCCGAAAAGTTTGCAGAGCATGGCGCTAATGTAGCTTTCACTTATTTATCATCTGTTGAAAAAGGGGAGGCCCTTGAGCAGGAACTGCAAAGTTTTGGAACCCAGGTAAAAGGATACCGCTCAGATGCTTCAAAATTTGATGAAGCAGAAAAACTGATCAATGATATTATTGCCGATTTCGGCACACTTCATATTGTAGTTAACAACGCCGGTATAACCAAGGATGGTTTGCTGATGCGCATGACTGAAGCCCAATGGGATGAGGTTTTAGACGTGAACTTAAAATCGGTATTTAACATTACCAAAGCGGCATCAAAAATAATGATGAAAAACCGTGATGGTGTATTTATTAATATGAGCTCGGTAGTTGGTGTGCAGGGTAATGCAGGCCAGTCAAACTATGCTGCTTCAAAAGCCGGTATAATAGGCTTTTCAAAATCAATAGCTAAAGAATTAGGATCACGTAATATCCGCGCCAATGTAGTGGCTCCAGGCTTTATCAAAACCGAAATGACCGAGATACTCGACCCCAAGGTTGTTGAAGGATGGGCACAGGCCATTCCTCTTAAACGCGGGGGTGAAACGAGCGACGTAGCTAATGCCTGTGTTTTCCTGGCATCGGATATGGCAACATATATTACCGGACAGGTAATTCCTGTTGACGGAGGAATGCTTTAAGATTTCGGAAGTCGGAAGTTCGATTTCGGAATTAATTCGTCTGACTCAGACAATTTAATTTTCAAATCCTCAATTCAAATCTTCAAATTAAAAACAGCATATTTGGTACACGAATATGCTGTTTTTATTTTCAATCACATGGGGAACGGTTTCGGGATGGTGGATACCTGCCTGCCTGTTGTTGGGCCTATTATATGCTGCATTATTATATCGTAAACCGGTAAACCTTTCCAATAAATTCAGGTACATTTTATTAGCTGTTCGTGCTATAGTTGTAGCCTTTATAGCTTTGCTATTGGTTTCGCCGTTGGTAAAATCAGTTAGCTATAACCCGCAAAAACCACTGGTTTTAGTTTTGCAGGATAATTCTGAATCAATAAAGATGTTTCCGGGATCTTCTAAATCCTTCAATGTTGTAGCTGACAATTTAGCCGCGTTGAAGGAGCAACTTGGAGACAAATACGATGTACAGGAGTTTCATTTTGACCGTGACCTGCAAAATGGTTTAACCAAAACTTTTAATGGTAAACAAACTAACATATCACAAGCCCTGCACCAGTTAAACGATCATTTTGTTAACCAGAATATTGGCGCTTTGGTGCTGGCTACCGACGGTTTGTACAACCAGGGCAGCGATCCGCAATATGAAGCCAGGAATTTTAAAAACAGCATTTATACCATAGCTTTAGGCGATACCATAGCCAAACGCGATTTATTGATAGGCAATATTAGCTATAACAAAACCGCTTTTTTAGGTAATGATTTTGAAGTAGAGGTTTTGGCAGGGGCTTATCAAAGCAAAGGGGAGAATATTCGTTTAAATGTTACTGAGGACGGCAGGCAGGTTAATTCGCAGGTTATACCGGTAACTTCAAACAGTTTTCAAAAATCAGTTACCATAAAATTAAATGCTGATAAAAAAGGACTGCGCAAGTTTAATATCAGTATTGCCGGTGTTAAAAATGAAGCATCGGCCCAGAATAATACCGAAACTATTTATGTAGATGTGCTGGATGCAAGGCAAAAGGTATTGCTTTTGTATGAGGCTCCACATCCTGATATTAGCGTGATCCGGCAATCTATTGAAAGCAATAAAAACTATGAGGTGAAGGCGAGCATGATGTCGGATCTGGCCACCCTTAAACCTGCAGACTATAACCTGGTAATACTTTACCAGCTTTCTGCAGCCAGCAATGGCCTCATCCAGAATATCTTAAAAAGCAAAACACCGCTTTGGTATATTGCAGGCGCACAAACAGATTTGAATAACTTTAACAATGAACAAAAAGTTATCAGGATCAGTTCGGCAAGGCAGGATATGCAGGAAGTGTTTGCACGACCCGCAACAGATTTTACTGCTTTTACAGTATCAGACTCTTCAAGGAAAAAGATAAGCAGTTTTCCGCCGTTACTGGCGCCTTATGGCAGTTACAGCTCCCCCCAGGCGGGTGGAACCCTCTTAAAGCAGCGAATTGGAAATGTTGAAACTACATATCCCTTATTGTCATTTGGCGACGATGCCGGGAAGCGAATAGGAGTGTTAAATGGTGAAGGATTATGGCGCTGGCAATTGGCCGAATTCCAGGCCTTCGGCAATCATCATGCATTGGAGGAACTGTTTTCCCAGGGTGTGCAATACCTTACCGCTAATGCAAACCGCCAGCGTTTTATAGTTTATACTACCAAACATGTATTTGATGAAGGCGAAAACGTAATTATTAATGCTGAATTGTATAATGATGCCCTCGAACTGATAAATACCCCGGATGTAAGGATAGAGCTTAAAAGCGACGCCGGTAAGAACTATAGTTTCCTATTTAGCCGGAATGGACAAAGTTACCAGTTGAATGCCGGGACATTACCTGTTGGTGAATATAGCTATACCTCCAGTACAAAAAGCGGCACCAAACAATTCACAGCCTCTGGGCAGTTAACGGTAAAACCATTAAACCTGGAATCGCGCCAAAGCGCAGCTAATCATCAATTGCTTAATACTATAGCAAAGCAAAGCGGCGGGCAAATGTTACTGCCATCGCAATTAAACCAGCTTGCTAACCTTATCAGTAAAAATGAAAACATTAAAACCGTAGTTTATGAAGACAAGCATTATAATGATGTAATAGATTTGAAATGGGTGTTTGTGCTGATTTTAGGTTTGTTAAGCCTGGAATGGTTTTTACGGAAACGCGAAGGAGAAATATAAATGGATATTTCGGAAGTAATTGAAATTTCGGGTACTGTGGCTTTTGCTATTTCAGGGGCATTTTCGGCAATGCAGAAGAGACTTGACGTTTTTGGGGTGCTTATTTTAGGTTTTGTTACTGCCATTGGCGGCGGTACGATAAGAGATGTGTTGATAGGGGATACCCCGGTTAACTGGATGCGCGATTATAAAACCCCATTGATTATATTAGGAACAGTTATAGCTACTATACTCTTCAAAAAATATATCAAAACATTTAAGATAACCCTGTTTTTGTTTGATGCGCTTGGCTTGGGTCTGTTTACAATTATAGGGATACAGAAAGGCATTGGCGCAGGCTTAAACCCGGGTATTTGCATCGCTTTGGGCACTATCACTGGTTGTTTTGGCGGTGTTTTAAGGGATGTATTATTGAACCATATCCCACTGGTTTTCCATAAAGAGATCTATGCTACCGCGTGTATCATCGGCGGCGTACTATACTTTTTACTTATCGACAGGTTGGATATTAATGTTGTAAAAATTATAGCCATAACAGTTATCTGCGGTATAAGAATAGTAGCGGTTAAATTCAAATTAACCCTGCCAAAATTTTATGTATGAAAAATACGGGGAGATGAATGTCTATTCGTCTTTCTTCGCTTGCACTATTACAAAAACATCCTCATTATCCTTTTTCATCAGGTATTTTTCGCGGGCAAATTTTTCAAGTTTTTCGCGGTTTGAGGTAAGTTCGTCAAGGTCTTTGGCTACTTTTGCTGTTTCTTTTTGATAAAAATCGCGGTCGTGCTTAAGTTTATTTACTTCCTGGTGATACTGATACTGCGAGAACAGATCATTTTTATCAAAAAATATCATCCATACCAAAAAGGCCAAAGAAACCAAAAAGTATTTGTTTCTAAATAGGTTAATGAGGCGTTTCATTTCGGTAAAATTAAAATTTTAATAAAATTATTTAAAATGCGTGGTTAAAGCAAATCTCATTTTAAACTTATTAACAATGGGAGTGGTTGAATGAGTTGATTAGGTGAGTGGTTGATTAAGTTATAAAAGCAGACTTAATCAACTCATTCAACTAAGATTAATCCCTCCTTCCGCCACGGTTACCACCACGGCTTGCTCCGCTCATGCTGCTGCTGGTTGAGCTTTTGCCGCTTGAACCACGGCCCCGGTCAGCACGGCCATAGCCGCGACCACGTTTTGGGCCACCGCCTTGTCCCGGCTTTTTGGCCTGCCCTTCTGCATGTTTTGCAACAATGCTTTGCGGGCTCATTGGATAAGGATGACCTTCTTCAACAGGGATCTCCTTGGAGATCAGTTTATGAATATCTTTTAAAAATTCAATTTCCTCCTGATCGCAGAACGAAAGCGCAATACCGCTTGCCCCGGCACGACCTGTACGGCCAATACGGTGTACATAAGTTTCAGGGATGTTCGGAATTTCGTAATTGATAACATGGGTAAGCTCGTCAATATCAATACCACGGGCTGCAATATCAGTAGCAATTAATACCCGTGTAGTACGGTTTTTAAAATTGCTTAAAGCACGCTGACGGGCATTTTGTGATTTATTACCATGAATGGCCTCGGCAGTAATACCAACACGTACAAGATCTTTTACCACCTTGTCGGCGCCATGTTTGGTGCGGGTAAATACCAGCGCTGTTTTAATATTTTTATCCTTTAATATATGGGCAAGTAAAGCACGTTTATCGTTCTTTTCCACATAATAAAGCGACTGCTGTATAGTATCAGCAGTTGATGATACCGGGGTAACCTCCACCCTTTCTGGTTTGGTTAGTATGGTATCGGCAAGCTGCTGGATTTCTTTTGGCATGGTTGCAGAAAAGAAAAGCGTTTGCCTTTTGGCCGGAACCTTGGCAATTACTTTTTTAACATCGTGTACGAAACCCATATCCAGCATGCGGTCGGCTTCATCCAGTACCAGCATTTTAATATGATCGAGGTGGACATAGCGCTGGTTCATCAGGTCGAGCAAACGACCCGGTGTAGCTACCAGGATATCAACACCTCGTCTTAAAGCGTCAACCTGTGGATTTTGTGAAACACCTCCAAATATAACCAGGTGTTTTAAGCCGGTATGCCTGCCATAAGCGGCAAAACTCTCATCAATCTGGATGGCTAATTCCCGTGTTGGGGTTAATATAAGGGCTTTTATTGTTTTTTGCTCTTTATGCTGCAGCCTGTCCTGGTACAATAACTGTAAAATAGGAATGGCAAAGGCAGCAGTTTTACCGGTGCCGGTTTGGGCGCAGCCCAATAGGTCTTTATTTTGTAATACTATGGGTATGGCTTGCTCCTGTATAGGGGTAGGGGTAGTATATCCTTCTGTTTTTAAAGCCCTGAGTATAGGCTCAATTAATTTTAAATCTTGAAATAACATGTAATATTTTTAATATATGTGCTAACGCGGTTGCATAAGCGGATCTGAAGAGTCGTCTGATAAATCAAAACCGTAAGCTAACGGGTAATTGCCGCAAAGATACGCTTTTTATTTGTAAATAGATTTTGCAACAAGTATAACCCAGGGACAGACGCATTAAAACAAATTAAACACTTGGTTTGTTGGCGATTTTTGGCTAAAGCCAACGGTGGAAGAGGCTAAACAAGCAATGGCTTGCCAAGTACTATGCGATATTTTAATGCGTCTGCTTTGAGTATAGCACTATCAGGCCCGCTCTTCAACTATTTCTTCTGCATCCGGTTTTTTTAGCCATGCATAAATAACAAGTATGATCATACCTGTCATGATGGATACATCGGCTACGTTAAAGATGCCTGTTTGGAAAAACCCAAAATTGATGTGCATAAAATCCGTTACTGAACCATGCACTATCCTGTCGTAAATATTACCAAATCCACCGCCTACGATAAGGATAACACTGAATAGGGTAATGCGGTTAAGGCTGGTCCTTGTGAGTATAAAAACAAGCCCCAGAGCAACAGCCAGTAAAGGTAAAAGATTTAACAGGATAATTCTTAACGGACCTGAAAGCGAGTTACCCACACTTAAAAATGCCCCTTTGTTTTCAACTTTAATTAAAGTTATATGGTCATTTAGAAACCCGATCTGGGTATCGTAGCTCATTTTTTGTCTTACAATTGATTTCGATACCTGGTCGCAGCCAATGTTCAGGCCTAATACTATTAAGATCAGGAATATCCTTAGAAAACCTTTTGCTTTCATATTTTGTCTGACCCGTGATTAAATAGATTGTCGCGGATTTTAATATCAAATTTAACAATTGGAATCAATAAAAAAAGCCGATCATAACGACCGGCTCTTATTTATTTTATTCGCTATAATCCGAAGAATTAGCGTTTTTTATAATACTTAAAATCTTTGCCGATAAATTTAGCGCTATCACCTAATTCTTCTTCAATACGTAATAACTGATTGTATTTGGCAATCCTGTCTGAACGTGAAGCTGAACCTGTTTTTATCTGACCGCAGTTTAATGCTACCGCTAAATCGGCAATAGTTGCATCTTCAGTCTCACCTGAACGATGGCTCATTACCGAAGTGTATCCATTGGTTTGAGCTAAAGTTACCGCGTTAATTGTTTCTGTTAACGAACCAATTTGGTTTACTTTAACCAGGATAGAGTTAGCTGTGTCTTCGTCAATCCCTCTTTGTAAACGTTTTACATTGGTTACAAATAAATCATCACCTACTAATTGTACTTTACCGCCAATCCTGTCAGTTAATAATTTCCAGCCTTCCCAGTCATCTTCAGCCATACCGTCTTCTATTGAAATAACAGGGTATTTTTCTGTTAATGAAGCAAGATATTCAGCCTGTTCAGCGCTGGTGCGGATAGCGCCTTTAGCACCTTCAAATTTTGTGTAGTCGTACTTGCCGTCTTTGTAAAATTCAGATGCAGCACAGTCAAATGCGAGGCATATATCTACTCCTGGTTTGTATCCTGCTTTTTCAATGGCTTTCAAAATGGTTTCAACGCCATCTTCAGTACCTTCAAAGGTAGGGGCAAAACCACCTTCATCACCAACAGCGGTAGAAAGGCCGCGATCGTGTAATATCTTTTTTAAGTTATGGAATACTTCTGTTCCCCATCTTAAAGCTTCCGAAAAAGAAGATGCGCCAACAGGCATGATCATAAATTCCTGGAACGCGATAGGGGCATCGGAGTGAGAACCACCGTTAACAATATTCATCATTGGTATTGGCAGCGTGTTAGCATTAACACCACCAACGTAACGGTATAAAGGCTGGCGGCTTTCCTGTGCGGCAGCTTTAGCAACGGCTAAGGAAACACCAAGGATTGCATTGGCGCCTAATTTGCCTTTGTTTTCGGTGCCGTCAAGTTCTATCATTAAAGCATCAATGCCGTTTTGATCGAAAACATCAGCACCCTGAAGTTCTTTTGCAATTATATCATTTACGTTGGCAACGGCTTTAAGTACGCCTTTGCCCATATATTTCGATTTATCGTTATCACGAAGTTCAACAGCTTCGTGCACGCCTGTTGATGCACCTGATGGTACAGCGGCACGGCCTAAAGCGCCATTTTCGGTTAAAACATCTACCTCTATTGTAGGGTTACCACGCGAATCAAGGATCTGACGGGCGTGAACATCAATTATTAAGCTCATTTGATAGGTAATTAGTAAATAAAACAACTTAGTGTTAATTGTACACTAATATCATATAGTTTTCAAATATAAAGATTGTTATAAGATTTCACCGATTTTTTTGAGATTTCACCAATTGTTAACCCTGATTTAACTTGTCGGGATTGGATTCTCCCGATTTTTATTAATATTTAAGCGTAACAGCAACAACAAAATAACATCTAAAAGCATATAATTATCTTCACAAAACCCAAACATGGAAGAAGGAACCCCAACAACTAAACAATATCACATTGCACAAGTAAATATTGGTAAGATACTCGGCCCGATGGATGGCCCTGTAATGCATGAATTTTTTATCAACCTGGAACCAATTAATCAATTAGCTGAACAAAGCGATGGTTTTGTATGGCGATTGAAGGACGATCAGGATAATGCAACCAATATTAAAGTTTTTGAAGACGATAAGATATTGATTAATATGTCGGTATGGGAAACTGTTGATGATCTGTTTAAGTTCACCTACCAAACACAGCACGCCGACTTTTTAAAAAGACGCCGGGAATGGTTTGAAAAATTAAAGGAGATGTATATGGTTCTGTGGTATGTGCCAGCCGGGACGATCCCCACACCACAGGATGCTATTAAAAAACTGCAATACCTAACCGAAAACGGAGACACCCCAAATGCATTCGGTTTCCGGAACAGGTTTAGTGTGGAAGATTTTGAAAAGTTTCAAGTAGAAAAAGAGAGCAAACTTTAACGAAAATTAATACTGGATGTCATTTCGAACGAGGCACGAGGAGAAATCTTCTGCAATATGTAGGTCGGCTACTTGCATAGCGCCAATGTAGCTGTAGAAGATTTTTCACTACGTTCAAGAGATAGTTTCTCTCTATCGTTCGAAATGACAACGTTTTTATAGGCATCAAAAATTAGCACATCCCAAATTCGCGCATTAATTGTGGTTTCGCAGAGGCACTCAGCACCGTATTGGCTTCCCAGGGAATTAAGACTATTAATCTTGTCCATCGAATGTGAAACCTCCACTCGTTTTATCTAT
>JABDFZ010000080.1 GCA_013286325.1 Bacteroidota bacterium
GTATTAAATGATTAAAAACAAGTGCCTCACTATAATTTTATTGTTATTTAGCAGTAATGTTTTGCTGGCACAGGTACCTGCATGGGGCGGTGGCGCCGACCAAAGCGACCTTAGCTTTGGCTTCACTTTCTCGTACGTTAACAACTATTATAAAATTGGCAAGACACCCAGCTGGCGCGATCCATACTTTGACCAGGTTACCGGCAAATATATAACCAGCGCATTAAAAAGCATCAGTTCGGCAAATTCACCGGGCTTTGCAATTGGCTTTATTACCCGTTACAGTCTTACCGACCATCTGGAAGCCCGCGCCACACCCGCACTTATATTTGCCGACAGGAGCCTGAGTTATGCCTATGAGGTATCATCGCAGGATGTTATCAAGCAGATACAAACAACTACCGTTGATTTTCCATTAGAGTTTAAGCTGAAATCGGACAGGTTGCAGAATTTTAGGGCTTACGTACTGGGAGGTGTAAAATACTCTGTAGCCATAGGCTCGAAAAAGAACAACGACGTTAACATGGATCCGCTGGATAAAATGGTGAAAAATGTTGGTGGCTTTGGATCGTACGAGGCTGGATTGGGCTGTGATATTTACTTTGAATTTTTTAAACTCTCACCCGAAATAAAAATATCTAACTCTATGGGGAACTTACTGGTTCCCGAGAATCATCCTTACTCAAGCCCGCTTAGTAAATTAGGGTTGCATACTATTATGCTTAGTTTGTATTTTGAGTAGAGGCACTCCAGAATTGTATGACGTATAGTCGACTCACCCCGACTACGCTGCGCTGGTCGACCCTTTCTACCGCAAGCTGTAAAGATGGTTAGCTGCAGTTTTTCACCCTTTGCTTGAGGAAGTGAGGGTAGGTAGGGCAAGGCAATAACCTGATGAGTAAACTCTGTGCACGATATTAACACCACTAAACCCTCACCAATGTGCAATATGTATAGTTTATTCCTAATTGATTGCCAATAAATGACAACTTATTGCAGGTAAAAACATAATTTCGCTGCAATAGTTACCTATATATGGCTAAAATTGCATTAATAACAGGCGCAACCTCAGGGATAGGTGAGGCTTGCGCCCATCTGTTCGCACGCGAAAAATATAATCTTATTCTGACAGGCAGAAGGCTCGACAGGCTTGAAAATCTTGCTAAAAAGCTCAATACCAAATATAATGTTGAAGTTGCCGTCTCGCAGTTTGATGTGAGGAACCGGGATGAAGTGTCGGATAATTTAGAGGCATTGCCTGCTAAATGGAAAAAGGTAAATGTGCTGATTAATAACGCCGGCTTAAGCCAGGGGCTTGATCCGATTCAAAAGGGCAACCTTGATGATTGGGATACTATGATTGATACCAATGTTAAGGGTTTGCTGTATGTAAGCAAAATAGTAGCCAACTGGATGATTGATGCCAAACACGGGCATATTATAAACATAGGCTCAATTGCAGGTAAAGAAGTTTATCCTAATGGTAATGTATATTGCGCCAGCAAACATGCGGTTGATGCATTAAACAAAGGGATGCGGGTTGATTTACTGCCGCATGGCATTAAAGTTACAGCTATACATCCGGGCGCTGTGGAAACAGAATTTTCGGAAGTGCGGTTTAAGGGGGATAAAGAACGGGCAAAAAAGGTTTATGACGGTTTTGAACCTTTGGTAGCTGATGATATTGCCGAAACAATATGGTTTGTGGTATCGCGCCCGGCACATGTTAATATAAACGATATGGTAGTGATGCCAACTGCGCAAGCGAATGCGACCACTATATTTAGAGATTAAAGACTGGAGATTAGGAAAAAGATAAACTGTACGTAATAAATCCGAAATCGAACATCCAATATCCGAAATAAAAAATTCACTAAATCACTCATTCAGCAATTCATAAATAAAAATGTCACTAATAAATCAAATAGATCAGGATATAAAGCAGGCTATGCTGGCTAAGCAAGCCGACCGCTTAAGGGGCTTGCGGGCAATAAAATCTGCATTGCTTTTGGCACGTACTGAAAAAGGTGCAGCCGAAGAACTAACACCAGAAGCCGAAATTAAGGTGCTGCAAAAATTAGTAAAGCAGCGTAAAGAATCGGCAGAGATCTATAAAACACAGAACCGGGAAGACCTGTACCAGATAGAAATGGACGAAATGAAAGTAATTGAGCCATATTTACCTACACAGATGACCCGCTTTGAAATTGAAGGGTATTTACAAGAGGTAATAAGCCGGGTAGGTGCAACATCTGTAAGCGATATGGGTAAAGTAATGGGCATTGCCAATAAAGAACTTGCTGGCCAGGCCGATGGCAGAACGATATCGGAAGTGGTGAAGCAGTTATTGGGGTAATTAAGTGACTGATGAGGTTAGGGAATTGAAAACTTAATATAATTTAATCAACCCAATCTAACTTAATCAACTAAAAAACTAATAATTACTTGCATCTAACAAGCAATAAACTATTTTTATAGCGAAATTATTTGAAAGTACATGTTGCCGGCAGGGCCGGTTAAAAATAAAATATTTAAACTACACAGACTTATATGGATTTCGTGCTTAAAGAGGAACACGGTTTTAGTTATATCGATGAGGGCGAAGGTGAGGTTTTATTATTGCTGCATGGCTTAATGGGCGCATTAAGCAACTGGGATAAAGTAATTGAAGATTTTAGAGGTCAGTACAGGGTAATTATCCCCATACTGCCGATATATGATTTGCCGTTATTAACCACGGGGGTAAAAAATTTAGCTAAATACGTACATAAATTTGTAAAGTATAAAAAGTTAACAGATATCACCTTGTTGGGTAATTCGTTAGGCGGGCATGTTGCTTTAATATATGTACTATCGCACCCAACATATGTAAAGGCAATGGTATTGACTGGTAGCTCCGGCTTATATGAAAATGCCTTCGGCGGTTCGTTCCCACGGCGGGAAAGTTATGATTTTGTAAAAGAAAAGGTTGAATATACATTTTATGACCCGGCAACGGCAACCAAAGACCTTGTTGATGACGTATATAGAATTATAAACGACAGGCATAGTGTAATCAGGATACTGGCGATGGCTAAATCGGCCATACGGCATAACATGAATAAAGACCTGCACAAAATACATATACCAGTGTCGCTTATATGGGGAAGGGATGATAAAATTACGCCGCCAGAAGTTGCGGTTGAGTTTAACGAACTATTGCCCGACTCGGAGTTGCATTGGATTGATAAGTGCGGACACGCGCCCATGATGGAACGCCCCGAGGAGTTTAACGTGTTTTTGAAAGGCTTTTTAGACAAAATAAAGGCATAATATGTTTGCAATTGAACTGATAGCTGACGCAATACCCCCGGTACACACTTCTGATAGTATCCAGAAGGCGCTTGACCGTATGGTTGAATTTCGCGTACGCCATTTGCCAATTGTAAACGAAGAACAATTTTTGGGCCTGCTATCGGAAAATGACCTGGCCGGAGAGAGTGACTACCAAACTCCTGTTGGCGCTTTGGCGTTATCACTTGTTAATCCTTATGTACTGGAAGATCAGCATATATATGATGTTATCAGGATGTTTTATGAAAGGCAGTTAACGGTAGTGCCGGTACTCGATGTCAACAAAAATTACTCGGGCCTGATAACTATTAACGCGCTTACCGAGTATTTTGCCCGCTTAACTTCTGTTGAGCAACCGGGCGGTATAATTGTGCTTGAGATCAATAATAAAAACAATTCGCTGGCGCACATGGCGCAGATAGTTGAGTCGGATAACGCACAAATTCTGAGTTCGTATGTGCGCACCTTCCCCGATTCTACACGGATGGAAGTGACCTTAAAAGTAAATAAGCAGGATATTTCGAATATTATTGCCACTTTTTTGCGTTACGAGTATGATATAAAAGCTACCTTTAATCATAGCGACGATAACGATAATTCGCGCGACAGGTACAATTCATTAATGAATTACTTAAATTTATAAGGGGTTCATAGTTGATAGATCATAGCAACTCTATTTTTTCATCTTAAAAAGAAAATTAAAACTATCGACCATTGACTATGGTCCATGGACAATAAACCACAAACCATGAGAATAGCAGTTTACGGCAGGCAATTCAATGATCCGGTAGTTCTTCCTTATATACAGCAGGTATTTGATAATCTTTCGCAACATGGGGTCGAAATATATGTCCACCCTCAGCTTCACGATTATTTAAAGGAGAATATTAATATTCGTTATGAAGTATTGGAAGATACCAATAACCTGAAAGGCTTTATTGACCTGTTTTTGACCCTTGGTGGAGATGGCACTTTGCTCGATATGGTTGCTGTTATCCGTGATTCAGGGATACCTGTTATCGGTATAAATTTTGGCAGGCTTGGGTTTTTAGCAAGCATTAATAAAAATGATATTGATTCAGCCATTTCTGCAGTAGTAAATAAGCAGTTTACACTTGATAGCCGGGAATTGATCTGTATAGATTCGGAACTGGAGATATTTGGTAAGGATAACTTTGCCCTTAACGATATTACTATTCATAAACGTGATGACTCGGCCATGATAACTACGCACGTGTTTTTGGACAAAGAATTTTTAAACTCTTACTGGGGCGATGGTATTATTATATCAACCTCCACGGGCTCAACTGCTTATTCATTAAGTTGCGGCGGCCCGATAATATTTCCTGAATCGGATAGTATTGTATTAACACCAATTGCCCCGCATAATTTAAATGTAAGGCCTATTGTAATACCCGATAGCAGCACCCTGGCTTTTGATGTGGAGTGCCGTAGCGCCAATTACCTGGTGTCGTGCGATTCACGGACGGCTATAATTGATAAATCGATGCGTTTTCAGGTTAAAAAGGCTGGTTTTAAACTAAACTTGATACGTTTAAATAATGAAAGTTATTTATCAACGTTAAGAAACAAATTATTGTGGGGGCTTGATGTCCGCAATTACTAAATTTGCCTGATGCCCAAATTTATACTTTTTATACTTTTATTTTTTATAACATCCAATTTACAGGCGCAAACCTGGGAGTTGGGCGGCTCGCTTGGAGGGGCTGGTTATATGGGCGACCTGAACCCTAATAACCCGGTTAAAATCAGCGGGGTCGCGGCTGGCGCTTTTGTAAAAAGAAATTTTAACGGATATCTGTCTGCCAAATTAAATTACAACCTCGGGCAGATCAGTGCTGATGACGCAAACTCAACCGATCAGCAATTTCGCGACAGAAATTTAAGTTTTAATACCTTTTTAAGCGAAGCAAGCCTGACAGCCGAGTTTAATTTTATGCACTACATACCCGAAGCTGGTAAAAATAAATTTACACCATATATTTTCCTCGGTGCAGCCGCTGTAAATTATTACCCCCATGCAGTATATAATGGAAAGACCTACAGTTTGAGAGGTTATAGAACTGAAGGCGAGAAAAAAGAATACTCGACTACTGCTATATCCATCCCGTATGGTGCTGGTATTAAATATAATATATTGGGTAAATTTACACTCGGCGCAGAGATAGGCTATCGCAACCCTAATACAGATTATTTAGATGATGTAAGCGGCGCTTACCCTAACACAGCAACGATGGGTATAATAGCAAGAGCGCTTGCTGATCGCTCGGGTGAGAAAACGGGCGTTTATATTGGTACCCCCGGAACACAAAGAGGCGATATGAGGCCGCATGACACCTACTTTTTTACACAATTTACCCTCTCTTATACTTTTGTTACTCAAAAGTGCTATTTCCAGTAATTATTAATTGCATCATTGTTGCAATAACTATTAATCAGTTACGTTATTAAAGTAAACCGGGTACATCTGTTTGCACCTGGCAACCAATTTATTAACCTTAAACTTTAATATCATGGCTGAGCTAAATCCAACCTCGGGAAAATCTGGTGGTAGACACCGGGTTAAAAGAGCGCCCCTTCGCGTTGACCTTACTGCAATGGTCGATCTGGCGTTTTTACTGATCACTTTTTTTATGCTTACCACATCGCTTACAAAACCCCGTGAAATGCCCGTAGCTATGCCTGCTCCCGGCCCTCCTGTAGCAGTTTCGGAAAATACAACAATGTCTATCTGCCTTGGTACAAAACATCAGGCTGTATATTACTTAGGCATGGCCGATAAACCTTTAACCACGCCAACTGTTACCGGTTATGGTGTTCAGATCCGCAATGCAATACTTGAAATGAGAAAAAAAGTATTTGCCAGCACGGGTAAAACTATGATGGTATTAATTAAACCAGCCGAACATTCTGTATATGAAAATCTTGTTGATGCGCTGGATGAAGTAAATATTACAAAAGTACCCACATATGCCATAGCCCAGATATTGCCAAAAGATATTGATATGCTAAAGCAAAAAGGGATTTATTGATTGGTTGATTAAGTTGATTGAGTTAGATTAGGTTGACTGAGTTAGAAAATAATTATCAGCTCTTTCAAACATCAACTCAATCAACACCTTTTATGATTTTACGGCTAAAAACCCGCTCACTTAATCAACCACTCACCCAATCAACTCCCCTAAGTTTTCTTTTCCTTCCTCATAATAAAAAAACTACAATTAAGTTTTTACCTTTGTCCCCTGAAAAAAACAGCGTAAGTTGTTGAAAACAGGGCCAAAACGAGGTTGATCTTAATAATTGATCGACCAAAAGCAGGAGTTATAAGGCATTTAAAAAAAATAAATGATGCTTTTATAACCGGATTGCGGCTTTTAATAAACGGTATAATGGGATATAAGGATCAGATTGATTTGTTAAAGCTGCCTCAGCACATAGCTATTATTATGGATGGCAATGGGCGTTGGGCAAAAGAAAAAGGCAAATTAAGAATATTCGGCCATCATAACGGTGTGCTTTCTGTAAGGGATGTTGTTGAGGGGGCTACGCTGCTGGAATTAAAATATTTAACGCTTTATACTTTCTCATCCGAAAACTGGAACCGCCCGAAGCTGGAGGTTATGGCAATTATGGAGCTTATGGTGAGTACTATCCACAAAGAAATTAAAAACTTTATGGAAAAGAACGTGCGCCTGAAGGCAATTGGCGATTTAGAGATGCTGCCGGAGAAATGTCGCAGGGAATTAAATAATGCTATTGATCAAACCAGTGCGAATACCGGCCTTGTGCTTACGCTTGCTTTAAGCTACAGCTCGCGCCGCGAGATTGTAAACGCAGCAAAAAGTATTGCCATTAAAGTGCAGAAGGGTGAGTTAAATATTGAAGACATTAATGAAGAAACTTTTGAGAACAACTTATACACCAACTGCATGCCTAACCCCGAACTGCTGATAAGAACCAGCGGTGAGTACCGGATAAGCAATTACCTGCTTTGGCAAATTGCTTATGCAGAATTGTATTTTACACCAAAATTATGGCCTGATTTCAGGAAGGAAGATCTGTATGAAGCGATACTTGATTATCAGAAACGTGAACGCCGTTTTGGCATGACGAGCGAGCAGGTCAACTAAATTTTTAACTTTAACACTTTTTAACAACTGTATAAATTATTTTTAGCCCACTAAAATATTCGAATGAATAAATTTCTTTTTGCTATTCTTTTCACTGTAATAAGTACCTCTGCTATGGCTCAAATAACGGGCCAGCCCAGGATCCCGTTGTCAAAATCGTCTATACCGGCTGATAGTTTAAGTTATCTCGATCCAAAAGATTATATAATTGGCGGAGTAACAATTACAGGTACAAAATCACTTGATAAAGATGTATTGCTCACTATATCGAAATTAAATAAGGGCGACAGGATCAATTTACCGGGTGAGGCTAATGCCAACGTGATAAAACGTTTGTATGAGCAGAACATATTTGAGGATGTACAATTAAACATCACCAGGATAAATCTGGATACCATTTACCTTGAAATTGCTGTAACAGAGCTTCCGCGTTTATCGCGCTTGCACTTAACCGGCATAAGAAAAGGTGAAATTGACGATCTGCAGAAAAAATTGGCTGATAAAACCTCGAAGATTGTAAACCCCAATCTTTTAAGCACAACAACGGCTATTATCAAAAAACACTTTAATGAAAAAGGGTTTTTAAATACAACTGTAAGCATTAAGCAACGGAAAGACCCGGGTGATGCCAATAGTATAATACTTGATGTGGCTATTGATAAGCATAAAAAGGTAATGATAACGGAGGTCTCCTTTGAAGGCAATAAGGATTTTTCGCAAAAGAAATTACGAAAGTACCTGAGCAAGACCCGTACGAGAAAGTTCTATAATATCTTCGGTTCGCGGAAGTTTAAACAGGACAAGTATGACGAAGATAAGCAAAACCTGATCTCGAAAATGCAGGGCAGGGGCTATAGGGATGCTGAAATTTTGAGCGATAGCGTTTTTAAAACCGGCCCCAATACTGTAGGGATTAAATTAAAGGTTTTTGAAGGCCACAAATATTATTTTGGTGATATCAAATGGTCGGGCAATGCCAAATACCCTGCGGATGTGCTTAACAAGATCCTGAAAATTAAAAAAGGTGATATTTTTAGTGAGGAAGAATTAAATAAAAGGTTAACAGGCCCTACACCAAGTAATGATGACGTATCATCATTCTACCTGAATGACGGTTACCTTACTTACCAGGCCGATCCGGTACAAACAAGGATATATCATGATACCGTTGATATGGACCTTAGGGTTTATGAAGGACCGCAGTACACTATTAACAGGGTTATTTTAAAAGGTAACGACGTAACCAACGATAAAGTGGTTATGCGTGAAATAAGGACTAAACCAGGACAGAAATTCAATAAGGAATTATTAATCCGCAGTACACGTGAAATTGGACAGTTGGGTAACTTTGACGAGCAAAAAACCGAACCAAAGCCAACAAACATCAATCCGCAGGATGGTACAGTTGATATTGTTTACAACGTAGTTGAAAAACCATCCGACCAGATTGAACTATCAGGTGGTTTTGGTGGTGGCCAACTTGTAGGTACGTTAGGGCTTACGTTTAATAACTTTTCGCTTCGTAATATATTTAACCTTAAAGCCTATAAACCTTTACCAAAAGGCGACGGACAGAAACTGAGCTTAAGGGGACAATCGAGCGGACACACTTACCAAAACTTTTCGTTTACGTTTTCTGAGCCATGGCTTGGAGGTAAAAAACCTATTTATTTCGCATTGTCTGCTTATACACAGTTAAGCTCAACCGGCGATTATTATGCTAAAACCAACCCGCTATACAACAAACTGCGTATAAACGGTATAGGTGTTACCCTGGGTAAACGTTTAAACTGGCCGGATAACTATTTCCAGCTGAATTACTCGTTAAACTTTGACCACTATAATCTTGACCACTATACAGGTTACCTGTTCCAGAACGGTACATCGTATAATATTAAGTTGACCCAGGAGTTAAGCCGCAACTCGGTTGATGCACCTATTTATCCAACATCGGGATCAAACATTAAGTTTACAGTACAGGCTACACCGCCATATTCGTTATTTAACAATATAAACTACAAAATTGCAACCCCTGAAGAGAGGTACCATTTTGTGGAGTATTATAAATTTAAATACGATGCACAATGGTTTACCAAATTAACAGGCAAGCTGGTGCTGATGTCCCAGGTGCGTTTCGGGTTCTTAGGGCAGTATAACTCTGAGGTTGGACCTTCGCCGTTCGAAAGGTTTAAACTTGGTGGCGACGGTATGCAGAGCTACCAGTTTTTACAGGGAAGTGAAATTATTGGTTTAAGAGGATATCAGAACTTCTCGATAATTCCGGAAGGAACGAATTATACTGCCGATACTAACCCTGGTAGTACCATATATAATAAATATACAATGGAAATCCGCCATCCAATCATCCAGGGGCAATCAGCAACAATATTTATGTTAGCTTTTGCCGAAGGTGGAAATGTTTGGAATTCTTTTAATAAATTTGACCCGTTCAATGTTAAACGCTCAGTGGGTGTTGGAGCCAGGATATTTTTACCTATTTTTGGCTTGCTTGGGTTGGATTATGGATATGGATTTGATAAAATTCCGGGTATTCCGGATGCCAACAGAGGTCAGTTCCACTTTTCAATCTCTCAGAGCCTGAACGGAGGATTTAATTAATTTGCACATTATTTGTGATGAAGAAGGCAATTTTAATACTGTTTTTTACGTTTATAACGCTCACCGCTGCTTTTGCGCAGCGGTTTGCTTACGTAGATTCAGACTATATTTTAAAACATATGCCTGAATATATTTCGGCACAAAAACAAATAGAAGCGCTATCGGTGCAATGGCAAAAGGAAGTGGATGTGAAGTTTCAGGAGATAGACCGTTTATATAAAGCATACCAGGCAGACCAGGTTTTGATGACTGCTGATATGAAAAAGAGACGCGAAGCCGAAATTGCTGATAAAGAAAAAACAGCTAAAGATTTTCAACGTCAGAAATTTGGGCCCGATGGTGAGCTTGCACAAAAAAGTAATTCAATAATAAAACCCGTTCAGGATAAAATGGCCAAAGCAATACAGGCTGTTGCCGAAAACGAAAGTTTGGATATGATATTTGACAAAAACAGCGAAGTAATTATGTTATATGCCAGCCCACGGTATGATAAAAGCGCTGCAGTAATAACCAAGCTTGGTTTAAAACCCGGAGTATTTGCAAAATAAATTTTTTAATTATATTAACCCCATTAAATTTAAACACAGAACAAAAAAAATGAAAAAATTATTTAAAGTTGCTTTAGTTGCGGCATGTATTTTACTGGTAGGCAACTTTGCCAAGGCACAATCAAAAATTGGCTATATTAATTTTACTGCACTTGTGCAGCAAATGCCTCAATTTAAAACTGTTCAAACACAAATTGATACTTACCAAAAACAATTCATTGATCAATTAACCGCTATGAACAATGAATACCAAACAAAAGGTAAAGAGTATCAGGCGCAACAAGCTACCATGACTGATGCTGTTCGTACTGCAAAACAAGCTGAATTACAGGATTTTCAAAGACGTATGCAAGACCTTCAGAATAATGCACAACAGCAGGTTGAAGCTAAAAGCAACGAACTTTTTAAACCTTTGAGCGATCAGGCCCGTACAGCTGTATCGGCAGTGGCAAAAGAAAAAGGCTATAACTATGTGTTAGATTCAGGACAAGTTCAATTGATCGTTTCGCCTGAAGGTGATGATCTGATGGCTGCAGTAAAACTAAAATTAGGTTTAAAATAATATAACGACCTTATAAATCATTAATCCCGCTTACTTACAGTAGCGGGATTTTTTATTAAAAAATATCGCGACTATAATTACACGGAATATTTAATTAGATAATAAGCGCCTATTGAAGAGCGCTTTTTTTATTTTTGCATAAATGGTGAATAATAAACCGATTGGAATTTTCGACTCAGGTTATGGCGGTCTAACCGTTTTTCGCTCTATCTTTCAGCAGCTTCCTGATTATGATTATATTTATTTAGGCGATACAGCCCGGGCGCCGTATGGTAACCGCTCATTTCAAACCATTCATCAATACACCTGGGAATGTGTTCAGTGGTTATTTAAACAAGGGTGCCCACTGGTTATTTTAGCCTGTAATACAGCCTCGGCCAAAGCATTGCGAAATATACAGCAGATTGACCTGAAAAATGAAGATCCATCAAAGCGCGTATTGGGAGTTATTAGACCAACTGCTGAGGTAATTGGAGATTATACTAAAACCAAAGAAATAGGGGTGCTGGGCACAAAGGGCACCGTGCAGTCGGAATCATATCTCATTGAGATAGGGAAGTTTTTTCCGGATGTAAAAGTTTATCAGCAAGCCTGTCCGCTCTGGGTACCGCTGATAGAGAATGGTGAATACGACAAACCCGGTGCTGATTATTTTGTAAAGCAATACCTGGATCAGATTTTGGCGCAATCGGTAAATATTGATACACTTTTGCTTGCCTGCACACATTATCCGTTGATACAAAAAAAGATAAAAGAGTACCTTCCGAAAAATATTCAGATTGTTTCGCAAGGTGATATTGTTGCTAAAAGCCTGACAGATTACTTGCAAAGGCATCCTGATATGGAAAGCAGTATCAGCAAGAATAAAACACAGCGTTTTTTTACCACTACTGATGATACGGCAGACTTTGATCACTATGCCGAAATATTCTTTTCTGCAAAAGTGAAGTCATCGTTCGCAGAAATTAAGTGCTAATTTTCTGATTGTTGCTCCCGGCCATTTATAAATATATGGCAGCTTATACCAGCATCGGGGTATTGTTTTTTGAGCTTTTTCTCAATTATTTTATAAACCCTTGTCTCCGGGTTTAGTACCATATTCGTTTCGGTTAGCCCCCAGTCTAATGCATTAATACCATTATTGGTATTACAAACCTTGGAATTAATTTTTTTGCAGAATTTTATTAATGGTTTGCATTTGCTGGTATCCTGTACACAAATAAGCATTTGAGTAAATTTGCCGGAATACATGTTTGATGATAAAAAACCATCCCAATAGCCAATAAAATGAAGTGCCGGCAAAATGCACCAGGCAATAAATACCAATTTATTCCAGCCCTTAAGAACATATTTAAATGTAAATACGCCTTCGCGCGTCTTTATAAAAATGGAATATAAATACACAATCATAACCATGTTCCATGGCCATACAATAATGTTGGTATTCAAGCCCCCTAATGGCCCCAGTAATAACAGGATAAACAGATGCATTAAAATTAAAGCAGCAGCAGCTATTCTTTTAGTTTTGGCAAATAGTAAGCTTATACCGGAAATTAACTCCATCAAGCCCAACAAGTAACCTGCATTGTATACATAATGATTCGCGATAATATTTGCCGGGACTTTAAGGAATAATTTAAGGATGATCTGCCACCATACAATGTGCAGGAAACCACTGTTTAACTTCCCCAAACCACTGTAAAAATAGGTGGACACCAAAATAAGTGTAAATAGCGTAAGGATAAACCTGGGTTTATTTGAGTTAATGAGGAAGATGAAAATTATAAATATGCATTGGTATTCCCAGGGTTGCCACCTGTTTTGATCAAGCAGACAGGTAGAGACTTCTACTATCAACAAACCTGTAAGGATGGGTTTACTTTTATTGAAAAAGAATAATAAACCAATAAGTAGTATGGATAACAGGAATAAAATGAGGTGTACCGATGCCGGAATATTATCAAGCTTTTCAGAAATGGGGGCTGTGGGAAACAGCCTGTAGGCAGTCCACATTCGCCAGCCTATTACTTTAACAATAAGCCAATAAATACAGGTTATTTTAAGCAACCAGCCGGTTTTATTCTCGTAATCGGAACTTGTGTTTGTTTGGGCCATTTTATAAACACATAAATTTAACGTGTTTAAAGCGATTTACACTATCGATTTGAAGATATAGGTAGCGCTATTCAATTATATTTTTACCCCGTTGACTGCGCCATCACAGTCAACTTTTTCAACCAGTTAATTGTTTGTGAGGACACAGACAACGGGAATATGTTTAAGTAATCTATAAATCCAATCAACTTAATCAACTACTTAACTTAGTCAACCAAAATCATTAAGTTTGCAGCTAAAGCAAAACGATTGAATTTTTATATCACATATTTTATTATTGCGATAGGACTGTTTAGTTTTTCGGCTTTGTTTGCGCTGTTTGGTGTTTATGCCGAGCGTAAAGTATCCGCATTTATACAAGACAGGCTCGGCCCCACCGAAACAGGTAAATACGGAACATTACAAACTTTTGCCGACATCCTGAAAATGCTGCAAAAAGAACTGATAACCCCGGCTGCGGCTGATAAAATGTTGTTCATTTTGGCTCCGGCCATTATTTTCATAGCTGTTTATCTAGGTTTTGCTGCTTTACCCTGGGCGCCAGGATTAGTACCTGCCAAGTTAAACCTGGGCTTATATTACATTTTTGCTATTATCTCGATTGAGACACTGGGCATTTTAATGGCCGGATGGGGATCGAACAATAAATATTCAATATTAGGAGCCATGCGCTCGGCGGCACAGATAATATCGTACGAGATCCCTGCCGGATTTGCACTTATATCCGTAGTGATGATAGCCCAAACATTAAACCTGCAGGATATTGCTGCCCAACAGGGTATTTTATCACCCGAAAAAATAAAATTCTCAGGTTTTTGGGACGTGTCATCAACGGGGGGCATTTTTGCCTGGAATATTTTCAGAGCACCACATTTGCTGATAGCCTTTGTTATTTACTTTATAGCCTCTCTTGCGGAAAGCAACCGGGCACCATTTGATATACCGGAAGCTGAATCGGAACTGGTTGCCGGTTTTCATACCGAATATACAGGCTTAAGATTTGCACTGGTGTTTTTGGCCGAATATTCCATGATGTTTTTGGTATCGATGGTTGGGGTGATCCTGTTTTTAGGTGCCTGGAACACGCCGTTACCAAATATTGGCATGGTACAACTGGCAACCTGGACAACAGGCACTACCTGGGGTATTTTATGGATAATAGTTAAAACACTGGCATTGGTAGGCGTGCAGATGTGGATAAGATGGACACTGCCACGTTTCAGGGTTGACCAGTTGATGGCTTTATGCTGGAAAGTATTAACACCGCTGGCATTTGCCTGTATGCTGATATCGGGAGTGTGGAGGTTATGGCTTATGTAGGTTGGTCATTAATCATTATGTCATTAGTCATTAATAAAGCGACCAATGATGTAATGGCCTAATGACCCAATGACTAATAATAAATGAACAAAACAATAAAGGGTTTTACAACAGCATTAAAGGGATTATCAATCACCTTTGGGCACCTGTTCTCATCGCATAAAAAGCGGGAGATATTGCCTGCAAGTGATAATAATTACTTTAAACAGCTGGAGGGCACTAATACCATACAATATCCGCATCAAAAACTACCAATCCCTGAGGTTGGTCGTTATCAGCTTGATGTAGAAATGGATGATTGTATTGTATGTGACCTTTGTGCCAAAGTATGCCCTGTTAATTGTATCGATATAGAATCTATTAAGGCTACGGAGGCCATCGGTCAAACATCTGACGGCACAACAAAAAGGTTATACGCTGCCAAGTTTGATATTGATATGGCCAAATGTATGTATTGCGGCCTTTGTACCATCGTTTGCCCTACGGAATGTATTGTAATGACCAACCAATACGATAAAAGCGTTGTTGAGCTGAACCAGCTTACCTACCAGTTCTCGGACATGACACCCGAAATGGCCATTGAGAAAAGAAAAGAGTTTGAACAACAGCAAGCTGAACGGCAGGCTGCTAAATTAGCAGCCATGCAGAAAAAGGAGGACACAGAATGAGCCTGGTGCAAACGCTGTTTTACATGATGAGTTTTATCGCGCTGGCTTCTGCGGCATTTGTTGCTGCAACTAAAAACCTGGTGCGCTCTATCTTTATGTTTTTTATTACCCTGTTTGCGCTGGCTGGACTATATGTGCTGGCCCTGGCTGATTTTGTTGCCATAACGCAGATAGTTATTTACGTAGGGGGAATTTTAGTACTCATCCTGTTTGCTTTTATGCTATCGGGAAAGGAAACATTGGATGCTATAGCACAGCAACGCAATAAATTTATCAGCATAAAAAAAATACCTGCGTTTTTATTGGCAGGATTATTTTTGATTGTACTGCTGAACATGATTTTTAAGGTTGATGCTGATAACCTGACATGGATAAAGAGGGCTGTTACCGTAAAGAATGAGATTTTGCCAAATTCTTCAATGACGGAGAACATCGGCATCAACCTGATGACAAAATATTTACTGCCTTTTGAGGCAATCTCTATTTTATTAATGATAGCATTGATCGGTTCGGCACATTTGTCGAGGAAAGGGGAAAGGCAATGATTTCTTTGACCGATTTTTTGGTGGTTAGCGCTGTGCTGTTTTGCATTGGGTTATATATGATT
Organism: Bacteroidota bacterium; assembly: GCA_013286325.1. Taxonomy (GTDB): domain Bacteria; phylum Bacteroidota; class Bacteroidia; order Sphingobacteriales; family Sphingobacteriaceae; genus Mucilaginibacter. The sequence continues at coordinate 15,924 of JABDFZ010000080.1, forward strand.
GTATCTAAACACAGTGCAATTCAGATATTGATAGGTATTGAGCTGATGCTGAACGCGGCCATATTAAACCTGGTAGCCTTCAGCAAATATGACCGTTTTAACAACGGAGGGCAAATGTTCGCCCTGTTTGCCATAGTGCTTGCAGCTGCAACAACAGCCGTTGCACTGGCTATTATTTTAAACGTGTATAAACAATATAGAACTATTGACCCGGGTAAGATTGATAAATTGAGGGATTGAATATGATGAGAAATTTATACTGTTTTATTGCTTTATTGTTTTTGTGTGGCACAGCTTTAGCACACAGTGTTGATACAACTCATACAGACACTTCTAAACACTCGATATTTCTTGATGCTTCATCAAAAAACACGCCTAAACCATTATATGTAATTGATGGCGTGGTTTATAAAGATCACGTTAAAGAAATCAATCCAAGCGATATTGTGAAAGTTTATGTATTAAAAGATATTCAGGCAAAAAAAACATATGGCTCGAAAGGTGCAAATGGAGCTATTGTTATAACCACCAGACAGTTTGCCATTAAGCAATGCCAAAAGAAGTTTGTCGCTTTT
>JABDFZ010000081.1 GCA_013286325.1 Bacteroidota bacterium
CGCGAAGGTTTTGCTGAAGGCAAGGCTATTGATATGATGCAAACGTCTGCCCTTTTAGGGTTCGATACCAAAATCAAAGGTGTTACTAACGATTATGCTGCTACCGCCGGATCGGAAGTAGTTGTTATTACCTCCGGCTTGCCACGTAAACCTGGTATGACCCGTGAAGAGCTGATTGGCACTAATGCAAACATTGTAAAGAGTGTTACCGAAAACATCCTTAAATATTCTCCAAACACTATCATCATTGTGGTTTCAAACCCAATGGATACCATGAACTATCTTACACTGAAAACATCGGGCTTACCCAAGAACCGTATTTTAGGTATGGGCGGCGCTTTGGATTCATCAAGGTTTAAATATTACTTAAGCCAGGAACTTGGCTGCTCTCCTGCAGATTTAAATGCTGTGGTAATAGGTGGTCACGGTGATACCACAATGATCCCGCTGATTAATCATGCTACCTGGAACAGTATCCCTGTTACCCAGTTATTAAGTAAAGAACAGCAGGATAAAGTAGTTGCAGCAACAATGGTTGGCGGCGCTACCTTAACCAAACTGATCGGCACATCTGCATGGTATGCACCAGGTGCAGGTACAGCTGCTATGGTTGAAAGCATTGTACGCGATGAGAAAAAACTAATCTCGTGTGGTGTTGCGCTGGATGGCGAATACGGACAAAAAGATATCTCTTTAGTAGTTCCGGTTATTTTGGGCAAAGGCGGGTTTGAAAAAATCCTCGACTTTAAATTAAGTGATGCTGAACAAGCTGAATTTAACAAAAGCGCCGATGCAGTACGCAACATGAACCAGGTTTTGGTTGATACCGGCGTTATTTAAGAACTGCAGTTATTTATAAGAAAAGGCTTCTACTGATTGGTGGAAGCCTTTTTTATTTAAAATTAATTGTAGGCGATCAATTACTTAATTCGTATACTATTGGTACTTTATAAACGACCCGAACAGGTTTCCCATTTGCTAATGCCGGTTTCCATGGTGGCGAAAGCCTGATAACCCTAACAGCTTCCTCATCGCAGCCTCCACCTATGCCCTTTACAAGTTTAACATTTGTAAGTGTTCCATCCGTTTCAACTACCATGCTTATAATCACCTTTCCTTTAATACCATTCTCTCTGGCAATTGCGGGGTATCTCATATTCTTCCACAGAAACCTGCCAAAATCCCCTTCAAATAAAGGAGCAATATCAAATGTTTTAGTTATTGTTGTATCAATATCTGGTTTATAATATATATCGGATTTTACTAATTCTCCTCCGTTATAAAAAGATTTAAAATACTCATACTTATTTACTCTCCCTTTCCATTCTCCTTCCTTAACTCCATTCTCAATATTACCTTCTGTTAATATCTCCGTAAAATCGTCATTATATTGTATCCACTTACCCTTTCCGTTTTCAGTTAATGTATTACCGATTGTATCCTTACATTCATTAAAGAAAACCTTCCCGTAAAGCGAATAGGTCTTTATAACATATAACTTCCCGTTCGGATAAAAATCGATCTCACGCCCTGTTGGTTTCCCATTTTCAAAGCTTCCCATTGTTTTTTTCTTCCCATCGGGAAAATAAGCAATATATCTTCCCTGGTATAAAAGATTGATATCATTGGTTTTTGAGCTTGTAACTAATCTTACTTTCCCATTTTTATCATATTCATAAACAACAAACAGGCTTTTATCTGCACTCGTATCAGGTGGCAACACCACCATAGAGTAATCAGCACTATCTTTTGTTGAAACAAGTTTTCCGTTGTTTTTGAGATAATAAACCAAGCCACCCTTTTGAGCAAAGGCACCTGTAAAAAGCAAAAAGCTAAAAACCAAAGTAAGTATATGTTTATGCATAATTGTAATTTGAGTGTGAAGATAATATTTGTTTATACATTCGATTTATGTTCCTACATCTTTTTATGGTAATTAAAATATTACAATTATAACTATCATAAAATCAAACATTTCCTGTAATACTTCCTTTACACATTAATAAATATTAAACCCCAAACAATTAGCCGGTCAAATAATAAAATATGCCGTTAAACATAAAAAATATAACCCTGTTAATAATATTGCTTTCCGGCTTTAATAATCTCCGCGCACAGGATAGTACATTAATAGGCAAAACCATAAATTGGGACCTTGTAAAATGTATTGACTATGCCAAGAAAAATAATATTCAGATCAATAGCTTAAGGCTTTCACAGCAAATCAGCCAACAAGAGTATCTGTTATCAAGGGCTGCCCGTTTGCCCGATCTTTCAGGTACGGCTAGTCAAAATTTCGAGCATTCAAAAGGCAACCAGGTATATAACAGCGCCACCAATACTTTTAGTCAAAGTTCCGGTTTCACAGCTTCAGGTTCGTATAGTTTAAATTCAAATGTTACCCTGTATAATGGTAACTATATCAATAATAACATCCAGCAAAAGAATTTATCGGTACAGTCGGCAAATCTTAATATTATACAACAGGAAAACGATATTACTTTACAGATAACGCAAGCCTACCTCACTATTTTGCTGGATAAGGAGAACATAATTTATGATTCCGACCTTGTAAATACTACTAAAGCCCAGGTTAAACTTGAGCAGCAAAGATATGATGTCGGCAGCGTGGCCCGCGCAGCGTTGATCCAGCTACAGGCGCAGCAGGCAAATGACCAATACACCCTTGTTAATGCCCAAAATACAGAAAGGGGCGATTTGCTTACGCTAAAGCAGCTTTTGCTTTTACCAAGTGATGTTGATTTTGATATTATTAAACCCGATACTATAACACCTATTGATACGGTTATTGCTTTCCACACAGTTGAGCAAATTGCCTTAAAAAATCGACCAGAAGTAAAAAATGGTGAGCTGGTATTAAAAATAGCCCAATATGATGTGGATAAAGCAAGAGCCGGATACAAACCAACTTTAACCGCAGGCGCGGCACTCAATAGTGGTTATACAAGCGGACAAGGGAACATTGGCAGTCAGTTCGGCAATAACTTCACCCAACAACTTGGCTTTACACTAAACGTACCGATATTTACTAAAAGGGTTGTAAAGACTCAGGTTGAAGAAGCTAAAATAAATGTCGACCAGGCCCAACTCAACCTTAAAAACACAAAAACAACACTCTCACAAGCCGTTGAGCGGGCTTTTATAAATGTTCAGAACTCAAAAAGTCAGTACGATGCTGCACTTGAACAGTATAAATACAGTAAGGAAAGCTACAGGATTGCAAGTGAGCAGTTAAAGGTTGGAGTAGCTAATACAGTAGATTTCCTTTTGCAAAAAACCTTGTTTGTGCAGGCGCAGCAAGCCTTTATACAAGCAAAATATAATGAGCTACTTACTTTAAAGATATATGACTTTTACAGAGGGATCCCTATTAAACTATAAAACAGCGCTATCATGAAACCCGTTTTGAAAAGAATACTGATTATAGCCGCAATACTGATAGCCATAATATTAATATGGTACTTTTTTATCAATAAAAAAGATGCGCCTATTACCATACAGTCCGAAAAGCCTGATACAGGTTATATTGCACAGAGTGTAACCGCCACGGGTAAAATTGAACCAGTGGATACTGTAACAGTGGGTACACAAGTATCTGGTATAATAAAATATCTGTATGTCGATTTTAATTCGAAGGTAAAAAAGGGTCAATTATTAGCTGAGCTTGATAAGTCATTATTACAAGCCACTCTCGATCAATACAACGGAAATTTATTGAATACCCAAAGCCAGGAAGTTTATGCGAAAAACAACTTCGACAGGCAAAATTTGCTCTTTAAAACCGATGCCATAAGCAAATCCGACTATGATATTGCCTTAAATACTTATAATGCAGCAAAAGCTAATGTAAAAAGCGCTCAGGCCCAGGTAAGATCGGCACAGAAAAACCTCACTTACGCTGATATTTATTCGCCTATTGATGGCGTAATACTAAATCGTAACATCAGCATAGGGCAAACTGTAGCCGCCAGTTTTAGTACCCCTACCCTGTTTATTATTGCCAAGGATATTACCAAAATGGAAGTGGAAGCAAATGTTGATGAGGCCGATATTGGTGATGTAAAATCGGGTAACCGTGCCTCATTTACTGTCGATGCTTTTATAAATGATTCGTTTAATGGTACTGTTGAAGATGTGCGTTTGCACCCATCTGTATCGGCAAACGTGGTGACTTATACTACCATTATAAACGCGCCGAATAACGACATGAAGCTTAAGCCCGGGATGACAGCCAATATTGTGATTTATACCAAAGAAGTGCATGGCGCTATGCTGATTCCAGCAAAGGCTCTGGCCTTTGCCCCTGATTCATCTTTATTAAAAGATTATGAAATTGTTGGCAAGGTTAGTCGTAAAGCAATGCATAAGGGTAGCGCATCCGGCGGCGGAAGCCCGACAGCTAACCAGGTATCACACACCGCAAAAAGCAGGAACGACAGTTCCGGCATTACTAAACAAAGGGCCTCAGTATGGCTTTTACAGGGTAAAAAACTTGTACAAACAAGGATCACCATTGGCTTAAATGACAATACCCATGTTGAAGTATTGTCCGGCTTAACATCTACCGATATGGTAGTAACTGGTGTAACAGGTGGGGCAGCAGGAAAAATTGCCGGAACCACACCTGGCGCAAGTCCATTCTTACCAGCACGCCGCGGAGGCGGAGGTGGTGGCGGCGGAGGAGGCAAACCCAAATGAGCAAAAAAATATTAGAAATAAAAGATCTTAAACGCGAGTTTCAGATGGGCAGCGAAACCGTAAGGGCGCTTAAGGGAATAAGCTTTGATGTTGATGCCGGCGAGTTTGTAACCATAATGGGCAGCAGCGGGTCGGGTAAAACAACCTTGTTAAATATCCTTGGGTGCCTGGATAAACCTTCTATAGGTAATTATTTTTTAGATGGCGTTGATATAAAACAGTTATCGCGCGATGAACTTGCCCAGTTGCGCAACCATAAAATAGGCTTTGTTTTCCAGGCATACAATCTACTACCGCGTACAACAGCCCTCGAAAACGTTGAACTGCCTTTATTATATAACAAGGAAATAAGCGCATCTGAACGGCGTGAAAGAGCGATCCATGCATTGGAAGCAGTAAAATTAGCCGACAGACTTGATCATACACCAAATCAGCTATCGGGTGGTCAACAACAGCGTGTAGCCATTGCCAGGGCATTGGTTAACGAACCCGTAATGATTTTAGCTGATGAAGCAACAGGCAACCTTGATAGCCGTACATCTTACGAGATCATGGCGTTAATGCAGGACCTGAATAGTAAGGACAATAAAACTATAGTATTTGTAACGCACGAACCGGATATTGCTTCATTTAGCAGCCGTACAATTCAGTTGCGGGATGGTATTATACAGAAGGACACCCAAAATCAAAATAAGCGGTCGGCTAAAGAGGTATTGGAAGGTTTACCCGTGTCTGATGATTATTGATTTAATTAGTGAATTATTGAGTTACTGAATTGATGAATAAAAAAATGACTTAATGACCATTGACAAATGACTAAAAGAAATGAGCTTAATTAACCTGATACGGATAGCGCTTAAGGCATTGCAGCGTAATAAACTACGGGCATTTTTAACAATGCTCGGTATTATTATTGGCGTGGGCTCGGTTATAGCAATGGTGGCAATTGGTCAGGGCTCGAAACAAAGCATCCACGATCAGCTTTCAAACATGGGCACCAATATGATCACCGTTCAGCCTGCAAGTAATCTTAATGGCGGGGTGCGTATTGCAGGTACCAGTTTCCAGACACTTACTGCGAAGGATATTACTGCCTTAAAAGCTAATGCACAATACATTACTGAACTTTCACCTTCCGTAAGCTCAAAGGGGCAAGCTATTAATGGCGCATTAAACTGGCCGACTACAATGTCGGGCGTAAGCCCCGAGTATTTGGATATCCGGAAATTATCTCTCAGGGATGGCATAGCATTTACGCAAAATGATGTTTTAACATCTGCCAAGGTATGTTTAATAGGTCAAACAGTTATTGATAACCTTTTCCCTAATGGTGAAAATCCAATAGGCAAGATCATTCGTTTTGGCCATATCCCTTTCCAGATAATAGGTGTGCTAAGTCCAAAGGGATTTAATGCTTTCGGGCAGGATCAGGATGATATTTTAATTGCACCGTACACAACAGTTCAAAAACGAATCCTGGCCAGTATTTACTATTCAAATATTTATGCTTCTGCAGCAAATGAAGGAGTGACAGATGCAGCCGTAACCGAGATGACCCAGGTATTACGAGACTCGCACCGCCTGCGGTCATTTGAGGACAATGATTTTACTGTTCGTACTCAACAGGAGCTTATTGCCACCTTAAGCTCAACAAGCGGTTTGCTTACTGTTCTGCTAACTGTGGTAGCCGGAATTTCATTGGTGATAGGCGGTATCGGCATTATGAATATTATGTACGTTTCAGTAACAGAACGTACAAAAGAAATTGGCCTTCGTATGTCTATAGGTGCGCGCGGAAAAGATATTTTAATGCAGTTTTTAATGGAAGCTGTGCTTATCAGTATAACCGGGGGTATTATTGGAGTGTTGCTCGGCTTTGTATCAACCCAAATTGTTACCTTAACCCTGGGTTGGCCAACTATAGTGTCCGAATCTTCTGTGGTATTATCTTTTGTGGTTTGCGCAGTTACAGGAATCTTCTTTGGATATTATCCTGCTCAAAAAGCTTCAAGACTCGACCCTATAGAGGCTCTCAGGTATGAGTAATTTGCTGAATGGTTGATTGAGTCAGATCAGGTTGATCAAGTATTTTCAACTTAATCAACCGCTCACTCAATCAACCTAATCAACTAAACTTACTGTTTAAAAACATCATCAGCTAAACCCGTATTAGCGGTAGCGCTTTTAATTTTATACAGAATTGGTGTTCCGTTGATACCGTTCTTTTCAGAGAAAGGTATTTTAACGCCTGTATTTATATCCCTATAATCATCAAACTCCATTACTGTGGCATTTTGTACAGCAGTAAATTGTTTCAATTTTAAGCCGGTTTTCTGATCGTAAAAGTATTTTACTTTAACACCATCAGGTGTCGATACAGTAACAAGGTAAGCTAATTGCCCGTTGATAACTTTCAACGAAGAATCCAATTGCATGGTATATCCTGCTTTACCAAAATCCAGTTCAGGGAAAAGTTTATACCTTGCCCTAACTGCACCTCTTTCTTCAGCAGTTCTTAACGGCGCGGGCCTTCCATTTTGTTTAACATTAATACTATCACCGGCAATTGTAATGTGCGATACATTGAAATTATTGTAAGTAGGCACAGATATATCCTGATAAAACTTATTAGTAGTTTTAAATTTATTTACCCTCACAACATTAAAGCCCTGAATCATTCCTTCCGAGTTTATTGTTAAGTCTTTTATATCCTTAATCCTGTTCTCGCCGCCTATAGCATCAAGATAAGCTTTGATAACTGTGCTTGCAGTTACTCCCGCAGGCATGGATTGCCCGCTAAGCGAATTATTCTCCTGGTTGATATCAGGCAAAACGTGATCAGGGTCAATAGTTGCAAAAGCGATTTTTGATGTTGATTTGTATGCGAATGTCCATGTACCGCCGCGTTGCCATATCTCAGCAGGTAATTTAACTGTACCTGTTTTGCCATTTTCTTCCTTCACTGCAACCGTAACTGGCAATGCCATACCTTCTAAGTTTTCAATAGTTATCAGTGCACCTTTTGACGGATCATTATCAACATAATCAATTGCTTTAATTGATTGATCGTCTTTTAAGGTAGTCAGGAACCATTGGTTCCAAAACCAGCTCAGGTCCTCACCTGCTGCATTGTCCATTGTATGGAAGAAGTCCCATGGGGTTGGGTGTTTAAAGGCCCAACGTTTAATATAGGTCTTAAAGGCATAATCAAAGCGTTTTTCGCCAAGTATTTGCTCGCGTAAAATAGTTAAGCCCAAAGCCGGTTTTTCATAAGCAGCATAACCCAGGTAATCGGGTTGAATTACATCAGGAGTATTCATAATAGCATCTGCGTCTGGCGCAAACATTGCTTTGGCCTCACCTACAACATCCTGCTTTTCATAATATTCACCATTATTAAATACTTTGGTATCAACCTTGTTTATAAAGGTGTTGAAGCCTTCATCCATCCAGGCATATTTACGTTCGTTCGAACCTACTATCATCGGGAACCAGTTATGACCAAATTCGTGATTGGTTACTTCCCATAAGCTACCTGCCTGGTTTTGCAAACCGCAAAACACAATACCCGGGTATTCCATACCACCAACAATGCCTGCTACGTTTGTTGCCACAGGATAAGTATATTCAAACCACTCGTTCGAGTATAATTCGATACAACCTTTTACATATTCCGTAGAGCGGCTCCATGCGTTCATGCCTTTACCCTCAATTGGGTAAACTGATTGCGCAAGGGCTTTTTTACCGCTTGGCAGGTTAATACGTGCTGCATCCCATAAAAATGCTTTTGAGGCTGCCCATGATACATCTCTCGAATTTTTGCAGAAGAAGTGCCAGGTAAGGCTTGGTTTCTGCGGATATGAATCACTGCTTTTAAGATCAACAGAGTCTTTTATCATTACAGTTTTGTCACTGCCCTTGGCTACTGCCAAACGGCTCAGAATTTTTGGTGTGTATACTTCTGCCGGGTTTAATAATTCACCCGAGCCAACTACAACCAAATTCGATGGTGCAGTAACAGTATAATCAAAATTGCCATACTCTAGGTAAAACTCCGATGCACCCATATATGGTATCACATTCCAGCCGGTAACATCGTCATAAACCTCCATACGGGGGTACCATTGGGCTATTTCGTATATCCAGCCATTTTTGGTAATCGAACGCCCCATACGGTCTGTCCCGTATTCCGGAACATCAAATTTGTAATCAATTTTTAACTGAATCTTGCTTCCGCCTTGTCTAAGGGTATCATTCAGCTTTATTTGCATCCGGGTATCTGTTATAAGATAATCTACCTTTTCGGCTTTGCCATTTTTTATAACATAAACCCCTTTTATTTCATCGCCATTGGTAAAGGTTTTATTGTTGAAACGACCACCAGTTACAGGGCTGGTAGCCTCACCGCGAGAATCTTCCTTGTAAATATTCTGGTCAACCTGTAGCCATAAAAAACCCATAGGGTCAGGGCTATTATTGGTATAAGTAATAACTGTAGTGCCGGTTACACTATGCTTGGCGGTATCAAGTGTAACGTTTATCTTATAGTCGGCATGGTTTTGCCAGTACTTAGCGCCGGGGGCACCGGCCGCAGTACGGAACTCATTCCCTTTTTCAGGATAAAATAAAGGGTTAAATATTTTGTGTTGATCGAAGACTGGCTTTGCGTCTCCTGCATTTTGTGCGCGCGCCGTGAACATCCCTGCACACAGCAATAAGGATAAGGTAATTTTAACGTATTTCATTATTGGTCAGTTGTTAATTTTATGGGCAATATAGAAAATATAATATGTAAAATATTTAGCTGCTTAAAATATTTAATTCAAAGTTTCAAAACACTATGAAAACCAGCCAAACAGGTCATTCTGGCTTAAAGCTTGCTTATTTTCAGCATCAAGGTCCTTTATTATTTGCCCTTCGCTCACCAGTATAATACGGTTGCCATAAGTAAAAGCATCCTTAAGGTTGTGGGTTATTAATATGGCTGTAAGCTTGTAATCTTTTATCAGTTTATCAGCAGTCCGCATCACCACCTCTGCCGACCGTGGGTCGAGAGCTGCGGTTGGTTCATCAAGCAATAAAACCTTGCAATTATCCATTACACTCATCAGCAAGGTTAATGCCTGACGTTGCCCGCCAGATAAAGTCCCCATTGGTTGATCTATTTTATTTTCAAGCCCCATACCAAGTGTAGCAATCTTTTCCTTTACCTGCTTTTTAAATTCGTCATTTATGCCGATAGACAAGCCTTTTGGCTTTGTGCGGATAGCTGCCAGTCTGAAGTTATCAAGTATGCTTAAATCCGATGCTGTACCGCTAACAGGGTTTTGAAAAACGCGGGCTATCCATTTGCTGCGCCGGTAATCGGGTAGTTTGGTTACGTTTTCGCTATCGATAGTAATACTGCCTGATGTTGGAAATACGCTGCCAGCAACCATATCCAACATGGTTGTTTTGCCCGAACCATTAGCGCCAACAATCACTAAAAATTCCTCTTTTTTTATTTGCAGGCTGATACCATTAACTGCATTTACCTGGTTAGCCTTGCCGGGATTAAAAACTTTATGAATGTTGGAGATCTGGATCATTTCTTAATTATTTCGAATTTCGGATGTTCGAGTTCGGAACTATTTTTGATTTTATATTTAACAGGCTAATACTTTGATGTTTGAGACGGCTTAATTGAAATATTATTTTATAATTTAAAAATTCGAAATCGAACATCCGAATTCCGAAATCACTTTGCAAACTTTATTCTTGGCAAACTCACTATCAGCAATACAAACACTGCGGTTACAAGCTTCAATAAATTGGCATCAACGCCAATATCAAGTGTTATAGCCAGTACCATTTGAAATATAATAGCCCCGGCAATTACTAAGATCAAACTTAGCCAAACCGAAGTGATCCTAAACCAGTTAATCAATGTTTCTGCTATAATTACCGAACCCAAACCCGCTATTACTATCCCGATACCCATGCTTATGTCTGTAAATCCCTGGTTCTGACTTATTAAATAACCGCTTAAAGCAGTCAGGGCGTTGGCCAATGCCAGTCCGGTAATCTTCATTCTGTCGGTATTCACCCCTAAAGACCGGATCATTGATTCGCTATTACCTGTAGCCCTCATGGCTATACCAAAGTCTGTTTTAAGTAAATAACCAATCAGTGCGGTAATTATGATCACAAAACCCGATACTATCCAGAATGTATTATGGTTAGGGTCGGCGCTGATATGTACTAAATTGAATAATGTTGGAAGGGAGTTAAGCGGTAAATTAGATGTCCCCATTATGGTTAAATTAACCGACCAGAGCGCTGTCATCACCAATATACCTGCCAATAATGCATTTATTTTTAGTTTGGTATGGATAATTCCAGTTAAGGCTCCGGCCAAACCTCCTGCTATTATCACTGCTGGTAAAATAATGTACGTTGGCTGATGATGAGTTAGCATAACAGCTGTAACCACCGCACCTAAAGTATAACTACCATCAGTAGTTATATCAGGAATATTAAAGATCTTCATCGAAATAAAGATACCTAAGGCCAGTGCCGAAAAGCAAAGTCCTTGTAATAATGCGGTGAGGTAGAAATCCATTATTTAACAGCTTCAAAATTGGAAGGCACAGTAATGTTATATTTTTTAACAGCAGCAGCGTTGTAAACCCGCCTCCTCACTTTTACCATTTCCGGCTCTAAACCAGCAGTGTTATGCGTTTTTAAAAACTGCGCAGCTTGCTCACCTGCCTGGTAACCCCATTGGTAAATATCGGCGCCAAATGCAGCTACAGCGCCTCGTTGTACTAACCCGGCCTCACTGGTAAATATGGGAACATTCTTTTGGTCGCAGCTTTTCAAAATGGTCTCGAACGAAGCAAATACGCTATTGTCAGGATTGGCAAAAAAAGCATCGATGTTTTTACTCAGCAACGATTGTGTAACCAGTTGTGCATCAGCTGATGAATTTAAAGGCAGCGCTACCAGGGTGATGTTTAGTTTATCGGCATCGGCTTGTATGCGCTTTTTTGCATCAACAGATTGCGGTTCTGATTGATTATAGATCATCCCTATTACCAATTTACCCGCTTTAGGCTTTAAAAACTTTGGAATGTTTGAAAACGAAGTATCAATATAATTCAGATCCTCAACCGCACCGAAAAGGTTTGTTGGCGCTTTATCATCTGTACTTTGTAAATTCATTAGTTTTACCGTAGGCGAAACCATCATAAAAACAGGGATGGTTTTTGTTTTTTGTGCCGCTGTAATGGATGATAAAGTAGTACAGGTAGCCATAAGGTCAACCTTTTTCGAAACAAAGTAATTTACTATCTGGGTTAATGTAGGTATGCTTCCTTGTGCATTGCGGTATTCAATTTCAATGTTCTTTTTATCCTCAAAGCCGTTCTTTTTAAGGGCATCGATAAAGCCTACTCTTGCAGGTGCAAGTGACGCATCCTGCAGATAATCAACAAAACCTATAACAGGCATTGTTTTTTTATTCCCCGAATTACAAGCCGAAGCTATAGCAAACAAACAAATTAAGGAAAAGTATTTAAAGTGCTTCATGCCACTAAGGTAAATAATAGCTATGAAAGGTGAAAGACTTAAGGAAAAAGGTTAAAGGCAGCGCAGAAACGGGACACCCTTCACCATTCAGCCTTTGCTTACTTACACCGTGAAAGATTGGTGTTATGCCGACCAAAAATTGACAGGTTGTTTGGGTTGAGATTTACTCAATTAACAAAAAAGTGGGTTTACATTGGGTTTACACAATTTATGGTTAACATGGTTATAAATATCTATCAATAAGATATTTAAACCATATTTTTGAAAAAAAACATGGTTTACACTTTTGTATAAATATTAGTGGCTAAATGTCAATTCATAAGTGATTAACACTATAGAAAAAAGGCTAAAAGCAGCATAGATACAACAGCCCTTTTGCCTTTTACCTTTCAGCTTTTACCCTTCTTACACATTTTTCCGTATTTTAGCCTCCGCATGACACCTATAATTTCTAAATTACCACAAACAGGGACTACCATTTTCACCTTAATGTCGGCTTTGGCAAACGAGGTTGGTGCAATAAACCTGTCGCAGGGTTTCCCCGATTTTAACACCTCACCAGAACTGATAAAACTGGTGAATACTGCCATGAAAAAGGGGCATAACCAATACGCTCCAATGCCGGGGGTATTGGCATTACGCGAGCAAATAGCCCAAAAAACAGAAAAACTTTACGGCGCAGTTTATAATCCTGATACGGAGATAACTATTACCGCTGGTGGCACACAAGCTATTTTTACAGCCATAACAGCAGTGATAAACCCTAACGATGAGGTTATAATTTTTGAACCTGCCTTTGATTGTTACGCCCCTGCTATTAAACTGATGGGCGGTATAGTAAAATCTTTGGAATTGGAACCGCCTGATTACCGCATCCCCTGGGATATGGTAAAACGGCTGATCAATAACAAAACAAGGATGATCATCCTTAATACCCCGCATAACCCTACCGCTACTATTTTGCAGAAAGAGGACATAGATGAATTATGCGCAATAGTAAAAAACCAGGACATCCTGATCCTGAGCGATGAGGTTTATGAACATTTAATATACGATGGCGAAACGCATCATGGAATGGCCCGTTACCCCGAATTGCAGCGAAGGAGTTTTATCGTAGCATCGTTTGGTAAGCCGTTTCATGCTACAGGATGGAAAGTTGGTTATTGTATGGCTCCGGCATTTTTAATGCAGGAATTCAGGAAAGTACACCAGTTTTTGGTATTCAGCGTTAATGCACCCCTTCAATATGCAATTGCCGAACATTTAAAGGATGAGAACACCTATTTGAGCCTGCCTGATTTCTTCCAGCAAAAACGTGATTATTTCCGCAAGGGACTGGAACAAAGCAGATTTAAACTATTACCTTGTTCAGGTTCTTACTTTCAATCGGTAACTTATAACGATATAACTGATGAAAAAGACAGCGACTTTGCGCTGCGTTTAACAAAGGAAATTAAAGTAGCATCTATACCAACTTCTGCCTTTTATACCAAGGGAACTGATCACCATGTTTTGCGGTTTTGTTTCGCAAAAAGGCAAGAAACGCTGGATAAAGCCGTTGATAGATTGTTAAAAGTTTAATTTTAGACCATGGCAGATAGTCCATGGTCTATGGTAAATTCTTAGCATTCTATAATTTTTTTATTACTAACCACCATGGACTATCGACCATGGGCTATGGACTAACTGCTTATGGATAATTTAAAAATCACCGTATTCCAGGGGTATTTGTTTTGGGAAAACATTGATAGAAACCTGCAGAACATTGCATTGAAGCTATCCAATATCCGCGAAAAAACAAATCTTATAATTTTACCAGAGATGTTTAATACAGGCTTTACAATGGAAGCCGAAAAATTAGCAGAACCCATGGGTGGCAAAACCATGAAGTGGATGAATAAAATTGCCAAACAATATGAATGCGTAATAACCGGAAGCATAATAGTTAAAGAGGGCGAAAAATTTTATAACCGCTTAATATGGATGCGTCCCGATGGGAGCTATGAATATTACGATAAGCGACACCTTTTCGCATTAGGAAAAGAGCATGAAACTTATACCCCCGGCACTAAAAAACTGATAGTTGAACTAAATGGCTGGAATATTTGCCCGATGATCTGTTACGATCTCCGTTTCCCGGTATGGATGCGTAATGTTAACAGTGAATATGATCTGCTGTTAATTGTGGCTAACTGGCCAGAGCGTCGTACCGCCCACTGGCGTGCGCTTATTCCGGCCCGGGCTATTGAAAACCAGGCTTATGTTATTGGTGTTAACCGTGTCGGGCACGATGGTAATGAAATTTATCACTCCGGCGATTCAACCTGCATCGATCCAAATGGCAACGTCGTCTATTACAAACGCGATGAAGAAGATATGTACACCTTCCCTATCATCGCCGATGAAGTAATAAAAACACGCCGCGCCCTGCCTTTTTTAAAGGATGCCGATGCTTTCAAGATACTATAACCAGGATTTCGGGATTAGATGGATTTAGAAAGATAAAAAATCGCTTAATCCACTTAATCCGGTACAGCGATAAAAGAAATCTCAAAAAATCTGTAAAATCTGCTTAATCCCGGTTATTTTTACCCTTACAATCATTTATTAATCCATGAAACCTCTGTTCCGTAGTATCCTGTCATCCTGTTTTATTTTACTTACACTAACCCTTTCAGCCCAAAAGAAAAAAGACTTCACCAAATTTGTAAATCCGTTTATTGGTACAGGTGGTCACGGGCATACTTATCCCGGTGCAGTGGTGCCGTTTGGTATGGTTCAGTTAAGTCCTGATACACGCTTAACAGGTTGGGATGGTTGTTCGGGCTATTTTTATACCGATACCACAGTTTATGGCTTTTCGCATACCCATTTAAGCGGTACGGGTATTGCAGATTATTGTGATGTGTTGTTTATGCCAACAACCGGCGACCCCAAATTTAAAAATACAGATTATCAATCCGGATTTAAGAAGAAAAACGAAGTTGCTACCCCCGGCTACTATAAAACTCATTTAGATAAATACAACATTGATGTTGAGCTTACAGCAAGCACGCGCGTTGGGGTTCACCGTTATAGTTTCCCATCTACCAAAGAAGCTAATATCATAATTGACCTGCAGCACCGCGATCAGGTCCTCGACTCATGGATAGAAGTGGTTAACGACCATGAGGTTCGTGGCTTTCGCCGTTCAAAGTCATGGGCCAGTGACCAGTCTGTTTTCTTTTATGCCAAATTTTCAAAACCCTTTAAAACCTATGGCATAGCAAGTGATGATCAGCTGCAGGCCGGGAAAAGCAAATTGCAGGGGAAAAACATAAAAATGTATCTCCGTTTTGAAAACCCCGGCGAAGTGATAGCCAAAGTGGGAATTTCATCAGTAAGTGCAGATGGCGCTTTAAAAAATCTGGATACTGAAGTGCCGGATTTCGATTTTAAGAAAGTTCAGAAGGATGCAAAAGCCCTATGGATAGATGAGCTTGCTAAAATTGAGGTTGAAGGCGGCGGTCCAAGCGGTTCACAGCAAACGCCACAAAATACACCCGATCCAAACGCTGGCTATAACAGCCAGAACAGAAATTACAGGCAGCCACAGGCTCAAAAGAAACAGCCGGCAATTGATTATGCCAAAGTTAAGCAGACCACTTTTTATACTGCTTTATACCACGCTATGCTTGCCCCAAATGTTTACAGCGATGTGGACGGGCAATATCGAGGTATGGATCAGAAAGTTCATACTGCAAACGGCTTTAATTATTATACAGTATTTTCTCTATGGGATACTTATCGTGCTGAGGACCCATTATTAAATCTGATTGACCGCAAGCGTACGCTCGATTTTATAAAATCGTTCCTGGCTATGTACGAGCAGGGTGGCTTATTGCCTATTTGGCCATTAGCCTCAAGCGAAACATATTGCATGGTGGGCAATCACTCCATACCTGTTATTGTTGATGCCTACGCAAAAGGTATTCGCGATTTTAATGCCGAAGAAGCATTTACCGCTATGAAAGCGGCCGTAAATCGTAACCAGTTCGGGTTAGATTCGTATCGCAAAAATGGTGTGGTATTGTCTGATGATGAGCCCGAATCTGTTTCAAAAACACT
>JABDFZ010000082.1 GCA_013286325.1 Bacteroidota bacterium
CACTAAACCTGTATTCCGTTTTACCCAGGGTATTTGTGCCGTCGCTGATATATTCTGTTACAAACGGGTATACTACGGGCGAACCGTCAAAAGGCTGGATATTGATGGTTGGGTTAGCAAAAAATGTCCGTTCTCTTTTTGTACCATCCAGTTGTGACGTCAGGCGCCCACCCGATCCGGCGGGTAGAATATGCTGGTAAGCTTTTTCGGCAGAAAAGTAAAATACGTCCAAAAAGAAGTTTGCCCTGCCTAAACCTGAAGTCCCATACTGGTAGGTCTTGGTTAGTGGGGTAGCAGAGATGCCGTCGTAGCTTTTAATGCTTTTTACTCTGAGGCCGCCTGCAAATTTTGCAGCGCTCGTCCCGCTGTTAAAATACTGGTTGGTTTCGTACTGGAAGTCTGTGTAACCCTTGGTCGGATAATAGATACGTTGGAGCATTGAAGCCCGCATATAAGCGGAATCAGGCTCCCTGCCTGTTGGATTATCACTGCCAACCGTAATATTAACAGGGTTTGAATTTGGCACGTTAGGATTAGGCCAATAGGAGACCGTTTGCTGCGGAACTAAGGACGAGTTTTCCCTGCCATTATAATAACCCCAGTAGTCTTTGGACAAGGATGTCCATGCAGGTAGACTAACGGCTGTGTTATAGGCAAACCGATAGCTGTTGATCACGTTGCTGCCGGAATCGCTTACCTGGATCGAATCAAGGCGAAGGCGTTGAGTTGTTGCATCACCCCCACTGATAAAATACCCGTAAAAGAAAGTAATGGTTTTCAGCAAAACATCGCCCGCAGAAGAAGATCGAAACACTTTAATACGCTTTAATGGCTTACTGTTACCAGATTGATTAAAATCCTGCCTTGCAGTAGCATCCAGTTCAAAAGTTACCTTCCCATTTTTAAAAGTGATCTGCTGTGGTTGCTGAGATCCTGTCGCGCTGGAGACCGGGCTCGTTAAGGGACCGGTGATGCTTTCGCTATATGGATCGCCATACCCACTAACACCAAGGCTTGCACCACTGGTGGTCCAGCCATTAATCATATCATCTACTACCCAGGTATCCGCCATTTCCTGTGGGGTATTATCAGTTTGTGCCTGATAGGAAAAATTTACCGTATCTGCTTTAGCGGTCGAGATCATCTTCTCCAGCATCCATGCTGTTGTATTGGGAAGAAGCGGGGAGTTTTCCGTAGCATAGGTAGAAGATTCCAGCGTACTTGTGCCATACTGGTACTTGTTTCCTTGTGCATCTTTAAGGTTAAAAGACAATGCTGGTCCTGGCCCTTTAGTGTACGAAACACTCACAGGTGCATACGGCATCAGTACAGGCGCATAATGCAGGCTGTCAATCTTGCCAAAAAAGAATTTACCGCCACCTCCCGGAAAATTATAGGAAAATATGTCTGCACCCAGGTCTCCGATAGCGGGACGCGGGTCAATGCCCGAACCGGACTGGGAAACAGCGCACATTTTTTCGAGATACGCAAGGTCTGTTGCGGAACGATTGTTAACACTGGCAACGGAACGTGTTTTACCAGTTAAGAAACCGTTGAATGTATCCTCGTCGGGTATTCCGACAACGCTTCTGTTGATTTGGCCCCCGGCATCAATGGCCCAGCCCAATCCAACCCAGCTTGGGAAATCGGTTACCTTTAAGCCCGATGCATGGTAGATCAAAGTTACGGGTATTTCAAAACCTGTTGTTTTGATTGTATACAATGGGATAGAGATTTCCGGCAAACCGGTAAACATACTTACCTCATAGTTGCCGAACTTTTCAAGAGCGGCACTGTTCGGGGCTTTGGGGAGGACCGGCTGTAGTTGGGGAGAATATTGGGCAAATGCGTTATCAATGGTCATGACCAGCAACAAGGCAAATAAAAGACTTCGCATAAAATGATAGGGAAAAAGTTATAAAAGAATATATGTTTTAATGGGGTTGTTTGATTGCTAATACATCGTTGAATTATCTTTCTAGCAGTTCCGTTCTTTTCACATCATGACGCATAAAGGTATTTGAAGGTTAAATGATAAATTTAGTCTTTATTAAAAAAGGTGCAACTAATATATCTATTTATTTCCAATTTGAATGGGCAGTTTTTTTAAAAAGATATTTCAAATACAAACAATTTTATTGATGTTATAAAATGCTTGTTTTCAGGATACTGCAATTTTATTAGCCTCATACTCTTCTTTGTGTTTCCTAACCATTTTAAATTTCTGTTGTATGCACAAGCTAAAGGTGGTAATTTATAAAACTTTCGAGCCGTCCAAAGCCAACGAAGAGAAACGCAGTTGGCTGCGAGCTACGAAAAATGTCTTGGCAGAGAGAGCGTGAAACGCGACTGTCAAGTATCTGCGACCAACAACTGGCGCTGCATTTGAACAATGCGAGTAGCATTGTATAATCAAATGCTGTGAACAGTTGAGCAGCATTTTTCGTCGGCGTAGGCGAGCCAAACAATATGAGCGCTTGAATTTGAATTTGTTGAATGTTGCAAGCTTCACCTGGTCGAAGACCAAGTGAGAGCGCAGCATAAGTGAAACTGATTCAAATACAGAGAAAGCGAATGTGAGTGACGACTTTGTGCCTGACAAACAGCATGACAGGCTGCTTCTATGCGATGGCCAAAAGGAGCACATTTTTAAATGAATGGGTATAAGTGTAAGGGCAATGATTAAAAAATGTTCCCTTTTAAAGTAAGGGTTTGAAAAGTAGTGAGCATGTAGTCTGCTGCAAGCTGACTATGACCGAACGAAGCCTGGCGTGATGTTCTGTAGCATTTAGGAGGAATGAACGCCTAATTTCCAGATTTATTCATGAGGGTGAAACTGCATCAATCGACCATCTTTATCAATTCTAAAAGTGTAATAGTTTCCATTGTAATAATATCCCTGTTCACCATATCTATCATAAGGCTTGCCTTCGCCCAGCTTAGCTTCAATTTCTTCTTTTGTGCTTTTCTAATATTAAATTAATAAGTCTTCGAATATCTTTTAATTTGTATTGAAAATTAGTTCCTTGCCCTTTTGACGATCCTTCAATAAAGAATTTGTTATAGTGACGAAGATAGATATGTATGAATCTATCAAAGTCCCAATAAACGGAATACTTCCAACCCCAAATTGGAATGGTTTCGGGCTCAAAATCAAAAATCACCTTCATAAGTTCGCGATACGCAACGGGCTCAGAAGATTCCATATGTGTAAGGTGCCTTTGAGCAATTCCCAACTGACGGAATATAACCTTTGACCTCTCAATTCTCCGACTTTTAAGAATCGTATTAAACGTAGACTTTATTTTGCTATCACTTGTATCCATATGAAATAACGCTCGAAAAATCGTAAAGCCAACATCATTGTAAAAACTCTTAGTTGCAGGGTTAATTAAATGCTTCGCAATATCCTCTATAGGGAACTCTTTTGGATTTAACAAGTATTTTATACTGAGATATTTTTGAAATTCGTACGGAATTAGTGGAGCTCCGCTTTCAATACGCTTCTCGTACATTAATAGCTCTAGACTATAGACATCAAGGGGTTATTAGATGAATGTCTCGTTCCCCCCGCGTTATAGGTTTTAGTTATAGGTTCATAATCGAGTACTTAGCCGATTTACATCGTGCGCCCAAAAACCAATAGTTTTAAGCTTTGCATTGATTCGTTATTTTGTGAGGCCCCGTCTAAATATAGTTGACCATCGTTATTACTATTATTTCCTTCTTGAATGGCTTCTTCTAGTATGGCTCTTTCATTTGGGGTGTAAAGAAGGTAACCGTATACGCTTTACCATAGAGCCTATAAGCTTCTGAATTAAAAAAGAAATCGAATATCGCGTAACGATCATATTGTCCAACCTGAACGTAAATGTTTTCAATAGAATGATTGAGCGGCAAATTCATATTTAAATATATACTATAACTCTTATAACCACAATAGGTTGAAGTGCTGTGGATTATTAATAAGGAATGATATTCATATATTAAACTCATCTTTTAGGTTTGGTTAAAACGCTATTACCTGTTTCTTTAGTCATAAATAGTACTGTATTGTCATCAACTCGCTCTGGGTAATCATTTTCTTTCTTATCGTGTAATTTGATCGGAATTTCGATCTCTTTATCAATTGGAAAATTCTTAAATATAGTAAGTTCGTTTAAGTCGTCAAATTTGGATTGATTTGTCACTAGGAAAGCGATAGGAAAATATTTAAGTACTTGGCAGAATGCTCGCACTTTCTCTCCATTTCGCCAACGTAGTAATAGAAAATCTCTAACAATCCTTGATTCGTTATATGGATATATCCAATAAAATATCTTTATATCATTATTAAGTTTAGCATTATCATCAAATAAGTAATCTCTCACTTTCTTATCAAAGACGCTTTCATCAATGTTTTCTTTACATGATAGAATATGACCTAAAACTGCTTTAATAAGCTTGACAGGTTTGACTTTGAATTTTATCACTAACGGAAATTGTAGAGTTGATTTTAAAAACATTGATAAGCTTAAAGTAAACTTGTTGAGTTCTATGTCATATCGAGTTCCTAACTTATTATTACAATCTTCACAGATGAATCTGTATTTTAATCCATTTTGAGAAGTCATTACCTTATGGGTATGCCCACTAATCTTATGATATATACTATATACTTCTACTGATGTTAAATCTATGCCGCCCTTCGGAGGTACATGATCCCATGTAAGCTTTTTTGTTTTCAGGCATCATTATTGCTGTCTTTCCTTTCAGTATTCCCATGAACTCACTCACACTCATCTTCGGTGGTATGCTGCACACCAAATGCACGTGGTCTGGCTGAATATTCATTTCCAATACTTCAACTTCTTTCCAAGCACAAATTGTCCGAATCTTATCTTCCATCGTATCGGCAAGCACATCTCGTAATATCTTAAAACGATATTTCGGAGTCCAAACTATGTGATATACACAATAGTAAAAACTATGGGAAAGCTTCCTGTATTTCGTCACATAACAAAGTTACTAAAAACTGGCCTTGCCTTTATTTCTAACCTACCGCCTTAGGCGGTGGTTTTTAGGGGGAAGAATAAAAAGAGCCTACCGAAGTAAGCTCTTTAAAAGTATTAGTTAACAAGAGTTTTAATCTTGGTTTACCCACCAAGCTAAAAATGCACCCCATCCGATAACTCCAATTATGAAAACACCGCGCATAAATGCTGTCCAGTAGGCCATTGTATTAAAGTTTTCTATGAATGTGCAGATAAAATAGATTACAGCTGAACCTAATATCCAGTATAAAAGCCATCCGACGAATTTCATGAATTAAATGTTTAAGATACCAATTCAGTTCTTTATGGTATAGGTTTAAGAAAACAGCATTGAACTGTTATGCTGTGACATTGATGTTTAATATATTACTTCTTTACGTGTTAATTATCTCTAACAAACCGGATTGATGCACGACCAGTCCCTAATGTGCCATTAGAATCGATAGAGGTTATAACTGCTACGATAGAAATGGGCGAAGAAGAGTTGTTTTGATAAATAAAGAAATCCGCATGACCAGCATGATTGTTAGTCGCATCTGTAAACATTGAGGAAGTAATGAATGCTGCTGTGACGTATTTAGAACTATAACCAGTTGCTTCTGAAAAGTTATTGTAGTTATCACCGTCGAAGCCTGCTGGAATTGCATTAAAACCACTACTATTAGTGCCGTTCACAATCCACAGAGTTTGTGATGTAAGTTTGGTCACCTGGTCTTTGCCTCCTAAATAATTGCCCTGTGCATCTTTGGCATTTGAGGTTATATCCATTGTATGAAGCAAATTGTTAAAGTCTGCTGTTGTCGGTAACCTCCATCCTTTAGGTAATTTAATCGCTGTTGCCTCTGCTACTGTATATAACTTTCCCCAAGTTGAATTATCGGTAGTGCTATTGTTATAATTTACTCCCCCTGTACCATTATAATTAACAGTTGTCCAGGTTAGATTTCCAATTTTAACACTGTCTGTAATTTTAATTACTGTGTTGGATGGGGTTTTAGGAGTTGTTGGATTGGTACTTGATTTTTTGCATGATGTGAAAAGTGCTGCTGCCAGTAGGAGCAGTAATAGGTTTTGTTTCATTTAGTGAATTATGTTAAGGCACCGGTTAGTCCTTGTCGGTAGTTATTTAAAGATTGCAGTGGACTTTGCTACAATGCGAAATTAATAATTACTTAGTTATTACTAAGTAAACACTCGCCTTTCTTTTTCTTCTTTCGTAACTGTGTCAAAACAGTTTAAAACAGATATTGAAGCCTTTGTAATTAATAAGGTTAAAGAAAAAAGAGAGCAAGAAAAGCTATCGCAATCTGAGCTTGCTGTAAAACTAGATGTGTCAAATGGATTTATTGGACAGGCGGAAAGTTCAAACTCTCCAACGAAGTACAACCTTAACCATTTAAATAAACTTGCAATAATCTTCAATTGCTCGATTAAAGAGTTTATGCCTGACATTCCATTTAAGCAAAAATGAGGTCTCTAGGAGCCCATTTCTGACTTTTAAATTACCTTTTTACTGCTCAAACTCGTTCATCCTCCTTTTAAAGTAATTGTATGCGCTCGAACAAAACTTAATATCCAAACAGTTTTCAATCATTAGCTTAGTGTTAGCTTGCATAGTATGTTTAAAAGCTAGTCGGAGTAAAGCGTTGCTGCTTAACCCGCTTCCCTGCTGATAAGCTTCCTTACCAATAATAAGCATTAATGAGTACTCGTCATTAACACGGGTGATTAACAAGGAGCAAAACGAGCAAACAAACTCCTTAACTAGATTTGTGTACTTTAATTGGTGAGGGTGTTGAAATTCAACAAACTTTTGCTTCACCTTTGAAATATGAGTGAGAAGCATCGCTCTTAAATCCATGGCTATGTTGCCATAGGCTGAAAGTATTTCATTATTTCGATTGTTATTTGGGTTGGAGACTTTTGCTGTCCCTTTGGTTTGTTTGATTTTGTTGCTTTGATGTCTAACATGGTGTTATTTCTTTAGATGGTTAAATGAAAACTGCCTGATAAATTGCCAAGCAGTTGTATTTTTAAATAAGTAAATCCTCTATTCCCGTTGTAAGATCTTCGATAAAAATTGAAGTGTCGAGCGTTTCTCCTTCATGTAATCTTTTCACCCAATAATCATAATGATCTATTTTCTCAGTGTTTATAACTAAGCAATCTTCAATATTATATTGAGTGGCCTCCCACATTGTTGTCCGATAAATTTGCCTAAGCATCTGTTCATAATTATATGCCCCGACCCACCTTTTAATTTCAGTGTCAGTATTTACTTCAATTAATCGGTGATCTTCTTTAATTGAAAGGGTGATTTCACACATAATGCAGAGAAATTCAAAAACGATCCGGTGCTTGCTTTGCTCTTCTATGGGATAATAGCCTACTAAGTAAGTTCGTGCTTCAGGGTGGGCAAGTCTTGATAAGAAGTAACGAACGTCTTTTGTTATCTGGTTATAAACCTTTGATATTTCCAGATTCCGGGCATTAATATCAAAAGGCATAACAAGTTTAGCTACCTGTAGGGCCGAACTTTCGTAAGAGGATTGCGTGAGGAATTGATTAATTGCTTCATTCATGATGTTTGGGGTTTGATTTAAAAAGAAAAAGAGGCATTAAGCCTCTTTCTTTAATTGTTCAACTGTTATTTTCTTACAACCCTGGAAACCACGATCAAGCAAGTCTTTTGCATCCTTGTATTCATCAGGTCTAAAAATGCAGATATTGAGAGTGTCCTCAATATTGACTTCTGTAGTTGAAGCTGAAGTATGTTTAAAGATACTCCTGGTCAGTACGGTATCCAGATAGTTGCCTACTTGCTGTTTAAAGTTGAAGTTCTTGGCGTAGTAAATAGAACATTCACCAGTGTGGCCCTCGAACCGTAGGTGAATAAGTGGGCTGTAGAAGCCATAATTATTACTGTAGCCAGTTGAACTGTAATCAACCTCCAGGTAGGTTCTCAGGTACTCGCTGGAGTAAAGTGGAATCAGTTGTTTGATTTCTGAAAGGATTGCGAAGAATGCTTTCTTTACGGCTTCGTTTTTAACCTTAAGTGTTTCTTCTGCTGTTGCTTCTGTGGATGGTGTTGCTACTGTTTTCATTTTAATGAATTTTAAATGGTTAAGAAATAAATGATATGTGGGGATGGAAAAGTGGGTGGTTGGATAAGTGCCTTGGGTTTCACTTATGAGTGAGGTTGAATTGCTGCTTTTTTACTTGTGGGTGGCAAGCAATGGGAGTCGTTTTAGTAAAACTGATAGATCGGTGGCTCCTCATTCACTTGTTAGTGAATGGGGAAATCGTTTCCCCCAGTTAACAGGATTATGTTGAAAAATGGATTTTCGAATAAATGGGCACCATGTATTAGAGAGCTTGGCTGTAGGAAACGATTTCGCATCAATTCAATGAGGGGGTACTGTTGTGATATAGGGGGCGCGTTTAGAACACACTAAAAAAATAAAAAAATTATTTCTTCCTTTTATATTAGAAATTTCGCAATCTCCTATATAGGGAGGTACATTGGTAATATTTCATTATTTTAAGAAACCTAGTGTTACTCTGATTTATTGTATAAATCGAGTTCTAGCGTTAAAAATTGCAAAAACACGGGTTAGAACAACAAAAGCTGCTCTAAGGTAGGTTTCGCGTGGATTTTTAGCATAATTGGCTTTCCTGTAATTCTAAAATTCTTGTAACTCCCTATATAAATGCAGTTTTTAGAGGTTTGACTGGAAAATAGGATTTTGCTTGTTTATTATGCAGCCATTCTTAAATTGAATTGCTGCCTCATAACAATATAGCCATTGACTGGTTTGCCTTTTAGTTGAGGTATCTTACATTCCTTGGTCTCAAACCTGCCTTTTTCGGCTAACTGGTTAGCTGTGGCTATTTTGATCTTTCCGCTCTCATCCTTAATGCTTAAAGTGTTATAAAGCTCCTGTAGCTTGTTTTTGATGTATTCATTTGTATATCTTTCATTTACTCTAAAATATTGGAATAGCAACCTCAATAATTTTACTTCTGCCAATGTATTTTCTTTTAAAATGATCGCCGCTTCTATCTTCTTTACATTATAATTTAGTTTCTTTACTGTGGCTTCATCCAATAGCTTGTAAGCCTTATAAGCTATTGGATTAGTACGCTTTACCTCTTCTTCTTTGGTACTTCCCAAGTAAAAGATCATATGCTCTCCTTGCTGCTTTTTAAAATCCAATAGCCGCTTGTAATCTTCCTTAAACTGCTTTGAAGCTGACTTCCTTTTAATTGTGGTTCCGGTTTCCAGTTTATGATCTGAATATTGCGCGTCCACCTCAAAGTAAGCATCTTTCCAAGCCTGATAGATATATTTAATGTGGTTATAAACTTCATTGCTTGCAGATTCATTGATCTGTTGGTCGAGCTTCATGGTGTTTAATGTTGCTGATTTTGTCGTTTTATTAATATCGGCATATTTTATTAACCGCTGATCTTCTTTAGGTTTCGTGCCAATTTCTGAACAATAGGCAATGTATTCTTCGTTTTGTTTAATAAGGAAATTGGCATCTAAGGTATATTCTTCTTTAAATGTGTCTAATGGCTTCATATATTTAACGTGATGATGGTTTGTGATGTGTAAAATCTGTAAAGGCGTATCTCTCAATCTACCAATTGCCTGCTTACCTTTGGTACTTACCCCAACCTTCGTATGCGGTTTGTGTACGTCTGTAACCAGCACCACGATGGCGCTATCATCGTATAAATCCCAACCCTCAAAGTATTTGCAGGTATAGAAATTGATCTTCTTATAGTTACCTGTTTTAGGCTCACTTACAAAGTGTTTGACCAGCTCGCCCAACTTTATTTTATTATCGCCGTTTTGATCGTCTGCGCAATAAATATTGCATTTGGTAATGCCCGACCTGATAATAATATCCCTAATCTCCCTAACTGAGTTATAGAATATATGAAGGTTACCAGTCAAATTATCGGCCTGTTGCAACATATAGTTAAGCGTTCCCGGGACACTGACTGCGTTTACTACTGTAACCTTGCCCAAGGTCGCGGTAAATTCAATCTTATGATAATCGAGTATCTTAAACCGAATATCTGTAAATATGTAAGGGGTGGCCGAGATGACAGATTTCTGTTTAAAGTCCCAGAAGTAATCGAATGGCCTCAATATATCTTCCCTATAGCTTTCAGTTATAAAAGTATGTGCTTCATCCAGTAAAAGAAACCAATCATTATAAAGCTCGTTTAACCTGCCTGTTTCTTCGGCTGCCTTCATGATCTTGCTCATACCTTCGGGCGTGGTCATGATCTTTTGCCCAGGCTTGTAAGCGGTAATTATGGCCCTTACTTCTTCGTAGCTAACTTCGCCATAAACA
Source organism: Bacteroidota bacterium (assembly GCA_013286325.1). Classification (GTDB taxonomy): domain Bacteria; phylum Bacteroidota; class Bacteroidia; order Sphingobacteriales; family Sphingobacteriaceae; genus Mucilaginibacter. The sequence goes on from JABDFZ010000082.1 coordinate 10,403, forward strand.
ATATCCAATTCAGGGTGCGCATCTTTTTTGTTAAGCAAGATGCCGATATTAGGTACTACGATAATAGTGCATCTTCTTTTATCAATAATCTCTCCGTATGTTGCGCCTATTGCACATCTGCCTTTGTCAATAAAAGCATTGGTTGGTATTCCATCAGTAAATACTTTATCTAATAAGGTTGTTGGGCTTACTACGTAAGTCGTGGTCGTTTTGAACATTCTCAGTCATTTAGTTAATTTTTGGTAAGAAGTATCTAAAAGTTGTAATGATCTGAGTGGCGATTGCCGTATATGTAAGAGGTCGATATATTTTTGGAAAGTAAGGGTAAAATAAAAGGTCAGAGCGACCGACCTTCCATCCTTACTGTATAATTATCGACTGTGATATTGATATAAATATACGAAAAAGTGCTTGGATATTCAATGGATTTTTTGTATTTTCTATAGTTAAACACAGTGAATTATCCTGACAATTCTATGATAATTGACTATTAAAAAGCTATTCGTTAATTTGTACAGGCAAGGTTTTAAGCATTACCTTTGTCATGTCTTAGCTGATGGTTTAACTACCGAAGCAAAGCAAGGTTCTTTGACTTATTGGCAATCACAGCATAGGGCGTGCTGCACAACATTAGTCTATGATCCACTTATTATAATGCCCTTAGTGGAGGTTTTCGCTCATCCGTTAAAAGCGTTAAATGCAATATTGCAATTTCCAACTGGATGAACATAATTATCGATTCAACCGGAAAACCTGCTCGTCAAAATGGTGAGGCGTTAGCCTTGACAAGACAGCAGATGGAGCGCTCTTACTATCTTAACGCAACATATAAAGATAGCAGCGCTGATTTAGTTCGACTACTTGACACAAGAGGCAAGAACTCTTGGTTAATGGTTGATCGCAAAATCAACTTAATAAATCAATCATCTCATGATTTACAACACTATCATGATATGGTTAGCGATAACTTTGATATCGGCAGAGTTTACACCTTGCCGGAAATCACAAGTGCAATCGCTGAAATTCGCAGGGACTTAGGTTTACCTGCCTACTTCACCCGCTTACAAACCAACTGTGAGTCGGATTTCCTTAATTTGTTTTTAGTTGACGATGTCTACAAAGAATGCAAAGTGGATGGTGAGGGTAGAAAACAGTTTATTGACTTCATCGGCTATATGCCGACGTTTAAACTGAAACCTCAAGATAACGATTAAATCGTTAATTAAATTGATTGTCAATAAGCATAGAATAATAGAAACCCGCCCCTAATAAGGCGGGTTTTGTATTTAATTATAATTGTGGAGCTGCTTCTTTCATCTCTATACTGTTCACTTCACCTAAATTTCTTAGATATTTCAGCGTTACAACTATTGTAGAATGTCCTAACAGCCTTTGCAATAAATATACGTCTTTAGTTCGCCTGTACAGATCAACTGCTGCCGTATGTCGAAAAGAATAAATGGTTTGATCTTCATAGATTAGACCAAGGTCAAACATGGCGTCCCAAGCCCGTGTCCAAGCGGTGTTAAAGTATGAATCATTAAATGGTTTTGGTTCCGAAGTAAATATATTGTCTTTTCGGCCGATTCGTGATAGTAATGGTTCTATTTCGCACCTAACATAATCAGGGACATATACGACCCTAACTCTTCCGCCTTTGTTTTCTTCACCTGAAAGATGAATTTCATTATAATCATTTTTAAAATTGTCTTTGGTTAGCAGTCTAATTTCCTCATGTGGTCTAAGCCACGTGCTGTATGTAAGTAAACAGCAGAGGTATAAATTTGCGTGTCTGCCTTTAAGATATTTTAAAATTGGTTTCAACTGATCTTTATCATAAGTTTTATGAAGCTTGGCTTTAGATTTTTTCCTTTGTGAAACTTGAACTGTTTCAATTTTTTGGTCTATTATTCTCCCCGCAGCAGAAAATAGCACTCCTAGATCTCGGCGTTTATTCATGTAATATGTCCCACTAGACTTAAATTGTGAGAGGAATAAATCAATTCTAGCAACTGGTATCGACGTAATTGAACCATTAAGCTCTTCGAGCGACATGTATCTTTTAAATTGTCGATAAACGGATTTGAGGTTACGCTTGTACTTTTTACTTAGGTCAGAGCGCATTTTCGATTTAATAGCTTTAAACAAAAGAAAGATTGCAGTTTGAAATTTAGTATCAACCGTAGGACTGAGCAATGTAGTCACTGTTGATAAGCTATTGTTGGTCATTGATGTCTTTTCAATAGGGTAGGTGCCTGCTTCTAAAGCTTTGTGAAATTCAAATCGAAGCTTCTCTAATAATTCGTCTCTTTGTTTTAAAGAGTTCACAGTATTAGGGCTTAGTCGGATACCTATTTTCTTGCCATTGTATTCTCTAACTCTGTTGCCGTTAAAATAGAATATTATATAGGATCGTTGGTTTATATCGTCAGTGGTAACGATGGTAGGAATTGTAAACATACTTTGGCGCATTTTTGGCGCATTCAGTAGTCTAGTTGAGCAAAAACAGCTTTAAATGGAAGCTCAGCTGGATAGAGCAACAGATTTCTAATCTGTCGGTCTCAGGTTCGAATCCTGATGAGATCACCTGAATGAAAAGCAAGTCAATAGTGACTTGCTTTTTTTGTACCTTTTGAATTGAAAAACTAAGATCTTATCATATAGCAAAATTGAAATTGCTGAATAAGAAATGACTATATCTTTCTATCATTTTTAGGAAAAATAAATTATATTTAACAATTAAACCTTGTCACTGATAATCCAGCCTATAATCCTAAAATCACATAATCTATAAATAAAATGAGTCACGTATTCAGAGCGTCGTACCAGGAATTCTCAAGCAATACCTCAGAGGAGGAGTTAAAAGAAATTCTTGCCCAGCCAAAATGGCAAACGGTTGATATTAAAATTACCCATGAAGACCTGGTTGAAAATATAGCGTTTTTAAACGATGCAGTTGTTTTACGGCAAAGCGCTGCAGGCGTTCCTTTAATGACTACTACGGCTATTTACGGGCCCATTCGCCCGAGCACCAAAGTAGCTTTAACGCCGGGCGAAGGCACCGGTGTCAGACTGGTTAAAGACAATTGTGTAGATGGATCATTGATTAAGCAACTGCTGGATTTGGAAAGCCAGGCCCCGGAACCCCAAAAAGGCAACGCCATAACTGTTCATGCCAACTGGGTGAGCAGCAAAGATGGTGGAACTGTACCGAACCTTGACAGTGCGGCTAATGTATTCGGTAGTACCGGTTCTTTATATGTAAATGAAAAAGCCGTGGTTCTGCCCGTGTTGGATGTAAATCATCCCGACTATCATCAAACGCTTGCCTTTTACGGGGCCAAACTCCTGATGCCAGAGGAAGAATTTTGTATGGGTTTCAACAAAATACTGTTTGGCGTGGAGTACAATACCTCGTTTCCGGATTATATACGCGATTACGCAATGTCGCCTACGGGCGGCGGCGGCTTGTTTGTAGAGCATCATCCATTCCCACACATTTTTTTGCCCAGGCCAACCGAAGACGGCCAGGTATTTTGTGAGGCTAAAGTTACATTAGGGCACAAGGTTATTAATCCCGCCGATAATATTCCTAAAATTATATTTACTACGTTCAGGGTCCCTTCAGACGGGTCTGCCCTGGCTATTAAGCCGTCGACAATTCATAATGATAGTTTTACAAATGGCAGATTAGCTGTTTTTGTTGCAAATACTGCGGCCGATACGGTTGCCTTCAGGGAAACTTCGCCATTTACCAATATAAGTGTAATGGATGATGAATGAATTTTGAGAGAAACCTGTAATTTTTAATATTTATTCAGAAACAACAACACAATGCGGAAGCCAGCTTCTGATACGTTGTATTTCTTGTTTAGAAATCCCGGTATTTTCAATTCTTAACTCTTGTAATTGACTTAGATTAACAATAGATGAGGGCAACGATTTAAGATTCTTGTTCATACTTACGTCAAGGTAAAGCAGATTTGTAAGTTCGCCTATTTCTTTTGGTACCTGCTTAAATGAATTGAAATCAAGTATCAGTATGCGCAAGTTTTTTTATTCGCCTATTTCCGGCCCGATATGTTGCATGTTATTGGATGCAAAAGATACTTCTTCGAGTTGAGGAAGTTTAGCCAATATTACCGGGAATGTTTTGAAATTATTACCAAGCAAACTGATGGATAACATGTTGCTGAGCGTAGTAATTGCTTTCGGTATTTTGCTATGCCCCTGATTGCCTAAATCTAGGCTTAATACTTTCTCAGGTTCTTTCAGCGCTGAATCGATGTGGTGATATTCTTTCAACGCGCGGTATTTTCTGATATAATCCCAATAGGATTTCATTCCTGTAACTAAACTAAGGGAGAACGGAAAATTGTGTTTTTTATCTGCAGATGTCCAGGTGCCTGTAATGGAATGCCTGTCCTTCGATACCTGGCCGTCAAATCGTCCGGTATTGTGTTCTTTATTGTCCCATTCAAAAAAGGATATTGAGTAATCCTTATTAAAGATCCCACTAAGTTTTAAGCTGCCATTTTGTGGCTTGTAATAATAGTTTCCAAAAATTGTAGAATCGGTAAGCACTAAAAAATTAAGCTTAATAGGCAGCTTTCTATTAGTTGGGAGTTGTATGTAGCCGTCATAATTATAAGTAGGCCGAAAACTCTTATCCTGGGCTTTAGTTTGAATAAATAATAAAATTATGAGTAATAAGGCAAGGCTGGATGCTTTCATTCATGTTAAGATATGATACTAATTTACACTTATTCCTCGATCGTTAAAATGGTGCACATAAGGGGCGATGCCAAATGCTTAGCCTCTTTGTTTATAATACAAAAAACCACCTATTTAACCCCTATGGTTAGCAACGCCGACATCGGGAAGGAAATATCCCCATCGCCAAACTGCTGCACAAGCCCTTCCCTGAATTTTTGGGCCACTGACTCAAAAGCAGAAGGCTCCTTTTCGCGAATTGCTCTTCCCAACGGGTGCTTACGGTAAATCCCAGTCTCTATATGGTCTATTGATGTTTTACCCGATTTTAAGGCAACTTTATCAACCGACACATTTTTAAAGCCAGCGTTTTGCATCCATGCATCAAGTTGTTGCGGGTTGTGCAGTGAAAAGGGGGTAAAAAAACGGCTGGTATCTTCGCCCGGAAAATAAGGTAGTAAAAGTTCGTTCACAAGCAGCCTAAAAACAGGATTGTAGGAGGTGTCGTCCCATGTAAAACACATAAACTTGCCACCCGGCTTTAACACCCGGGATATTTCATTAAATCCCTGTTGTTTATCAGGCAAAAACATCATCCCGAACTGGCAAATAACCAAGTCGAAAGTATTGTCGGCAAATGATAAATTTTGGATATCTTCGGTTTTAAAGGTTATTCCATCATCGTTCAGCCTGCGCTTTGCAATGGCCAGCATATCACCGCTGAGGTCGGTGGCCCAAAGTTCAGTATCCGGGGGGACAGCTTTGCGAATAAATTGGGTAACACGACCAGTACCGCAAGCCAGTTCAAGCACGTTTTTTACACTGTTTGTATCGATGTGTGCTGCAAGGTATTCGCCGTAAGGCTGAAATATGAGCGGGCCGAGATAAAAGTCATAATTTTCGGCATCGTCGTCGGTAAATTTATAGGTGTCT
>JABDFZ010000083.1 GCA_013286325.1 Bacteroidota bacterium
CAGTTGTATTTACGGGTAAGTTTGATGGCGATCAGGGTTATGGCCACTATAAATTTACACCTGACAAAACTTTTAACGACTACCTGGTACAGCAAGGTGTAACAGATGTACGCGACCGAGATGCTTTTTCATTTTTCACAGTTAACGTTACCAAAGAATATGTGCAAATGCTTGGAAAAAATGGTTTTAAAGGCATCAGCAGGAATCATTTAATCTCAATGGCGGCACTTAAAGTTGATGAGCCTTCTATAAAAATGTGGAGAGATAATGGCTATGCCGATATTACCCCAAATCAGCTCGTATCTGGCAAGGCTATGAATATTGATGCTGCTTATATAAAAGATATCCGCAGTGCGGGGTACACCAACATCAGCTTTAACCAGTTGATCAGCTTCAAGGCGCAGGATATTAACGGTGCATACATCCGCAGCCTACGTAAAGAAAAATCGAAAGACGGTACGGAAGAACTGCCCCCTGCTAACCAAATATCGGCCTATAAATCAATGAATATTGATGCTGCTTATGTAAACTCGTTTAAAGCTGTCGGTTATACCGATATTCCTTACAATCAGTTAACTGCCATGAAATCAATGGATATTACACCTGAATTTGTAAAAGGATTTGTGGATTTAGGTTATAAAGACATCCCTGTGCATGATCTTATCGCCTTAAAATCGATGAATGTTGACGGCGCTTATGTAAAAAGTTTTGAAGCCGCAGGCTACAAAAACATCCCCGCTCATGATCTGGTTGCCCTGAAATCGCAGGAAGTAACACCCGAATTTATAAAAGGATTTGAAGCTATTGGCTATAAAGACATTGCCGTTCACAACATTATCTCCTTAAAATCAATGAGCATAACACCCAAATTTGTAGAAGGCTTTAAAAAACTTGGGTTTACCGATATTCCGTTGAATGAGCTTCCTGCATTAAAATCAACAGGCGTTACACCTGAATATGTTACATCAATGCGTGAAAAAGGCTTTAAATCAGACGATTTAAGAAGATATATTCAATTAAAAACCGCTTTTAATTAATTCCATTTAGATCAGGATCATATCATGAAAAAGTTAATAATCGCAGGAATATCTGCTGCTCTTGTGCTTGGTTCATTCCAGGGAAATGCCCAGGCTCAAAAAAGCCCAAAACCTGCTCATCAGCATATTCATATTCACAACAATTTTGGAAGCAACCATGTGCCGGGCACCTGGGATGCTTATATTGAGGATGAGAAGGTTTACATAGACTTTACAGGTGAAAACTGGGAGTCGGGCAGAACGTTTTTATTATCTGAGCTGGGGAAACTTCCATCAGGTGATGAAGGTTCATTTACCTTGACACGTGAAGCAGGGACTGTTACTTTTAAAGGAGGTTTTACAGGTGGTAAAGGGCGTGGTTTTTATAAATTTGCTGAAAGTGCACCATTCAAATCATACCTTGAACAAAAAGGATATAAAGGCCTCGACAACGAATTGATGTTGAACCTTTTCCTTACCGATATCAACAAAAATTACTTGGACTATCTGAAGCAAAACGGCTACAACGAAATTACGAATAACCAGTTAAAAGACCTCGCCTACCAGGATTTGAACCGCAAAGTAATGGACGATTATTTTAACCTATTCAAAACCGAAAATTACGGACATCAGTCATTAGATAAAATTGTTGAACTGCGCGAACATGGAGTAAATGCAAAATTTGTAACAAGTTTTCACACTATGGGATACAAAAACTTCTCTTTGGATAAGGTGTTGGAACTTCGCGATCATGGTGTAAGCCCGGAATTTATCAGCGAGTTTAAAAAAATGGGTTATAGTGATATATCATTAGATAAAGCTCTTGATTTGAGGGATCATGGCGTAAACCCGGAATTTATCAATAGTATTCAGCAAATGGGCTATAATAAGTTAACGCTTGACCAGGCGCAGGAACTTCGTGATCATGGTGTAAATCCAGAATTTATCCGCAGTATTCAAAACATGGGATACAAAAATATAACGCTCGATAAAGCACAGGAGTTGAGAGATCACGGTGTAAACCCTGAATTCATCAGCAGTATCCAAAAACTGGGTTTTAAAGATGTTTCACTTGATAAAGCACAGGAACTGAGAGATCATGGTGTAACAGCTGCATTTATCGAAAAAACAAAGAAAAAAGGGTTAACCAGTGTTCGTACGCTTGATGATTATATCAGGTTAAGAGATACGGGATTTAGTGATTAAATTATTACTGTTTTATTAAATAGTAATGGGCTGGCCAAGAATGGTCAGCCCATTTATTTTTCATCTGATCCGTGTCAGCGAAAATGCTTTAGTTTCTCTCATTATGCCAATCCACATACTTTACATTTGTTATTTTGTGCCTTCAAATTAAAATATTGCGTAAAACACCCCTATCAATTCACGTAGTTTTACGTAAACTTAAATAAAAAAATTACGTAGAAATACGTTTGGAATATTGATATATAAATATATATATTCGTGACACCTAATAACTTATACACAATATGCCAGCCTCTACCAGCAGCTTATCGCTAGAAATGTACATTAACAGATTATTAAATAATCGGTATACAATTATTAATTCCGGGGATAAAGGCAGCAGGCTGATCACACTTGTGTTACTGGTGTCATCAGTAGCCGACAAAAACGCGTTGGTTCAAGCTGGAGGTAAAAAGGATTGTAAAACCCAAGCATTATCAAAATCAACAAAAATATTAAAAGAGCTTACCAATAAAAAGGTAAGCTTTTTTTATCGGATAATTATTTGCCTGATGCTGCTTATTACCAACTCGAATACGATATGGGAGCTATTGGCTTTTTTGGCCATAGCGAGCTTCGTTTATTTGGTTTATTGGTGTAAAACAACAAGGGTTATTACTAAGCAAACAATGCCGCTTAATAACAGCCCCCTGTCGAAATTTCACCTTCCGTTACCCGATTTAAATACATGCTTAAATAAGCATATAAAAATACTTCTCGAGAAAGTAAAGGAGCATACACTTTGTAATATATGCCGCTTAAATACCAGGGCGTACCAGGTAAAATTGATTTGATAATTTAAACCTACACAAAAAATGGAACAGAAAAAAATGAACTTTAGTAACAACCTGCTTACAAGAAACGAAATGAAGCGGATCAAAGGCGGTAACATCGACGTATGCGATCCAGAGTGCAGCGACAGCAGCCCTTGCCCAAATGGAAGAACCTGCACCGCATATATTTGCAAAGCAAAAGTAAATTCAACATATTGCGCAAATAGTTAAAAATATCCGGGAGTAATTAAGAAACAGGGTGTGGATTTTTCATATCCTGTTTTATAAATTTTCTATCAATTTAAAGCTGATGAATAAATTTAGACGTATTATAATCGGATCCCTTTGTTTAATGTTTTTGTATAATATTGATACTGTATATGCAAGGGTTAAACATGCCAAACCAAATGTTAGAGATATCCGCCAGGAAAAAAATATCCGTTTGGTAGAATCTAATCCTGAAAACATAGATGCCCACCATAAGTTCATTTCCGAAGCCTATTCTCAGGATCAAATGCTTAGGCAATACAGATCATGGATGAAAATAACACGGTTTAAAAAAGTATCAACCTTTCCGTTTGCTTTGGGTGAATTTTATTCAGCTTGTAATCAGCCAACAGCAAGCCAGTCATACTTGCTAAAAGCTGTCACTCTGAATCCCAGCCTGGCAAAAGCCTGGGAATTGTTAAGTGAAAACGTTATGCTTAGTAATAAAGATGACGCACAAGTCTATGCCTTAAAAGCAGTAAAGATAGACCCTGAAAACCCTGGTTTTGCGGTTACTTATGCGTTAACCTTTAAAAATACAGATAAGCTTAAATTCGATTCTTTGTTATTATCGGTAGTAAATCATTTTCCTGCAAGCGAACAAACTTTCAGAGCCTTGTCATTACTGGCAAATAACACTAACAACATAGAAAAAAAGATCGGGTACTACGATACGATGTTTAAGAGCTCGTTTGTATTGAGATCAGAATTATTGAACTATGAACTGGTTGATTATTTTCATCTTTTACTATGTTCTAACCCTCAAAAGGCGGCTGAGCTCGCCCAGGAAATGAGCGTGAATAGAAAAGCGGCTCATCTGGATAAATGGAGGTATAAAAAAATAATAGCCGAAAGTTTAATAAAGGCGCAGGCCCTAATATCAAATCGTCAGGCAGATTCTGCCATTGCTATACTTGATACCATCCATTTAGAAAAATATTATACAAATGCCTGCACGCAATTAATCCTGCTTAAAGCCGAAGCAACTGCGGCAAAACCAGTCGATGAAACAATGCCTGCTGATACTAATATAAAAGCTGCCTATGATACCCTTGTCAGATATTATAGCAAAACACCTGCTGATACTGTTAGATCTGCAATGTTTGAATATGGCTCACAATTGAATTTGACCGGAGAGCAGGTTATGGCTGATGTATGGAAACTGCGCGATTTAGCAGCACAACCGGCAACCGATTTTTTATTACAGAGTTATTTAGAAGATAAAAAGGTTTCTCTTAAAGATTATAATGACAAGGTTAAGTTGGTTACTTACTGGTTCCCAAGTTGCGGATCATGCCTTAGCGAATTTTCTCATTTCGAATCAGTTAATAAAAGTCTTGGAGATAAAAAAATACCTGTCCTCGCTTTAAATCTCGCACCGGAGGAAAACAGCAAAGTACTACCACTTTATGATGCGCAGAAATATACTTTTACACCTCTGCATGATAATAATGCACGGAAGAAAGGTAATATGCCAGCAAATGGTGCACCAACAAGCTATTTAATTGATCAAAATGGAAAAATCATATTTTCCGGCTTTATGATAAATGATCAAAACGAGGGCATGCTGCGTTTAATGATAAGTGAATTACTAAGCCGCAATCAGCAACAATATTTAACAAAGACCAATACCTCAAGAAATCCTGAGGAATAAGCTATTTTTATCACAAATTTTGTGATATGTTTTTTGTGCTTTCAAAGCTGCTGATATTTTTTGTCTATCCGTTTTCGTGGGTGTTGGCTTTTTTAGTCGCGGCTATATTTGTAAAGAAACCAAAGTTAAAGCGTAGATTTTTAATTATCTCGGCAATAGTATTGCTTATTTTCTCAAATCCGTTTTTATTTAACAGGGTTGCAAAAAGCTGGGACATTAAACCGGTTACCGTAACAAATTCCCGGCCATATAGCTGTGTTATTGTTTTAGGTGGCTTTAGTTCAGAAGGCGCAAACGGCGATGGTTATTTTAACGGCTCGGCTGATAGGTTTATCCAGGGGCTTAAACTAATAACTACAGGCAAAGTATCGCATATCCTTATTTCAGGAGGTAATGGTAATTTACTGGCAAGCAAGTTCAGGGAAAGCGATTGGGTTAAAACCCAGTTGTTGCAACTTAAAGTACCTGATAGCTGTATATTAATTGAAAATCGCAGCCGAAACACACTCGAAAATGCCGCCTTCTCAAAATCAATCCTGAAAGAAAAGCACCTTCCTCCACCCTATTTGCTGGTTACTTCTGCCTTTCATATGCGCCGTTCCATTGGTATTTTTAAAAAAGAAAATATGGATGTTATTGCTTATCCGTGTAATTACTTTACCGGCAAAGATGGCTTCTCTATCGATGAATTCATCCCCGACTCTGGTCCGCTTGGCGGCTGGAACATTTATATTAAGGAAATGATTGGCACCTGGGTTAACTATTTTAAATAAATCCTATAAGGCCTAATCCTGCGAAAGTTATTTTGAAAGTTTTGCTAATTTGGCGGTTCTGAATTTCGTTACACATCCATTATTTATAAAATGACTTACTGTTTAGGAATTAAAGTTAAAGAAGGCCTGTTAGCTATTGCCGATACCCGTATAACATCAGGAACTGATACTACCATTAAAAAGAAAATTACAATAGAACAAAAAGATAAGTTTTCGCTTTTCATTATGACCAGCGGATTACGCTCTGTTAGAGATAAGGCATTGGTGTATTTTAATGAACTACTTGAAACCACGGAATATAATAAGCTATATAAAGCAGTAAACGCCTTTGGCGAACAGGTTAAGAGAGTTGCACAGGAGGATAAGGCATCGCTGGAAAAGGCTGGTTTTAAGTTTGACCTAAACACCATAATAGGCGGCCAGCTTTCGGGAGATGACGAGCATAAACTATTCCTTTTATATCCTGAAGGGAATTGGGTAGAATTGGGCCAGGGTGCACCTTATGTTATTATTGGTAATTCGGGACACGGAAAAGCTATCCTGAACAGGATTCTTGACGAAAACTCGAGCTTAAAACTATCGCTTAAAACAGGTTTCCTCTCTTTTGATTCAACCCGGGTAAGCTCAAATAATGTTGATTTCCCTATAGATGTGGCACTTTACAAAAAGGACAGCTTTCATATTATTGAGAAAAGGTATGAGAAAAAGGACCTTGAATATATTTCAACACAATGGGCCGAAGAACTAAAAACCGCCCTCGATAACATTTCCGAGGGATGGATGGATGATGCTTTTAATAAATTAGATTAAGATGTTGTAAGGTTCTAATGTTGTAAGGTTGTTTTGATTTTATAAATAGAGTAACAGTCCAATGTTCAATACAGCAATAAAAACATTCTAACGTTACAACTTTCCAACCTTTCAACTTTACAACAACCAAAACAAATATGAAATTCAATGTACTTACTGAAATGGAATATAGCGCTGCATCGGCGGGTACTTTGATACTTAATATTCATGCGTTGCGAACGCAGCGGCAAACTGTTATCAGCGAGTCCTTTGTTATTGATCCTTATATTAAGGTGGAAGAACTTATATCTGCCCAAAACGAAAACAGAGTGGTACGTTTTGAGATGGGGGAAGTAAGTACTATTAAAGTTACCTATAAAGCGACAATTGATAATTATTGCGAGATAAAGGATTACAGCAACCTGGTGGAGATCCCGGTTGCACAAATGGATAATCCCATATTACCCTATCTGTATCCCAGCAGGTATTGCCAGAGTGATAAGCTTTACCGATTAGCAAATAACCTTTTTGGCCACATTGAAAACCCTTTCGAAAAGGTTTTAACATTAACAGGCTGGATCAATAGAAATGTTCAATATTTAAGCGGATCAACAAATGCACAAACATCGGCTTATGATACTGTTACACAACAGCAGGGCGTATGCCGCGATTTTGCCCATTTAGGCATTGCATTATGCCGGGCGCTTACCATACCTGCACGATACCTTACCTGTTATGCCTATAAGCTAAAGCCAGCCGATTTTCATGCCTGTTTTGAGGCATATCTGGGCGATGAATGGGTGTTGTTTGATGCCACAGGATTGGTACCGCTTAACGGGCTGGTTAAAATAGCCTCGGGGCGAGATGCAGCCGATACTGCAATAGCAAATATATTTGGCAATGTTACTTTCACATCTATGTTAGTGAGCTGCGAGCTTGCGGAAGATGGCTTTGCTCCTTTTTACTATGAGCAATCCCAACTGAAAGGGCTATCATATTTATAAGTCTATAGCATTAAGTCAAATGTATTTGAGAAGCGACTTAAGGCTATAGACTGGAACTAAAGGCTTAATAAGACGTCGCGGGCAGATTCGAACTGCCGTATGGGGTTTTGCAGACTCCAGCCTATCCTCTCGGTCACGCGACTTTATAAAAAACTATTTAATCACTTATCAGAGGACCGGAGGGGCGGGATAACCTATCTTTCTCCGCAAGCGGAGCAGGAGTTAGCACCTTGTGTTGAGTCTATAGTCTTGAGCATACAGTCATAAGTCGTAATTAAAGTTGCGGCTTTAATTTTTTTTTTGACTCCGGACTCATGACTTTAGACTTTGCTCTAAATACAGGTTGCTAAGACTTCACAGGGCCTTTTCCCTCAGTCTTTCTGGATAAGTGAAAATAAAGAACGATTTTGTTAATGCAAACATACACATTAATTATATAATTCCTATGGATTTAATAGAATTAATTCATTTATATCATATCTGTCTAAAAATCAGTAAAATAATTTTCATTTTTGTTCTCTAGCACATCAAGTTTTGGAAAGACCTTCTAAATAAAAACATTCTTTGCCATAAATTTCTCTAATTTTCGTACTATTAGGTCTGTGGAATAAGCCCTTTTCATTGAATATTATCATGAAAATATCGTTAACCATTATTGATTTTCTGATCCTTTCTCTTGCTTTGCAGGGCTTTGTTTTAGCTGGTATGTTGTTTTATTCCGCAAAAAAGATCAATAGTAACCGTTGGCTGGCATCATTAATTTTATTACTTTCTTATAGTACTGCATTAATGGAGGTATTTCATTCCAATCTACCAAATACAAATCCACTGGTATATGTATTCCTGCCGCAACTGAGGCTGCTGTTAGGCCCCCTGCTTTACTTCTACACCCGCGGCCTTTTATTTGGCGATAAAAAGTTAACCCGGAAAGATTATTTACATTTTTCACCATTGATTTTTGAGCTGGGGCCGCAAATAGCATTCATTTTTCATTTCTGCGGGCTGCTCCTAATTCCAGGTATAAGCAGATGGTATTTACCTTTTGAAAAGCAGGTAATAATATTTCAATCAGGTAATACAGGGAACTTACCTTTCTTTTTTTCGTTTGTAATTTATGCTGCGCTGTGCTTTAAAATGGTACGCAGTAACTATTTAAATCTGGAAGTTTCTACCTTTAAGTTAACTGATATCAGGTGGTTAAAAACATTACTGCATATTATATTTTACCTGCTTATAACATGGAGCATCACTATAATATTGGGTTATTTACAACTTCCTCAATTAGCTGGCATAATTAAATATACTATGACGTTACTGGCTATTGGGTTTGCGTATTGGCTGGCAATGTCGGCCTATGCAAGGCAAAGCAAAATGTCGGCAAGTGATGTTGTTGAATATAACAAACCACCTGTTAAAATATACTTTTCAGCTATTGAAGCAGGTAAATACAGCCAACGGCTTATTTCCCTTATGGAAGATGACAGGGTGTATTTAAACCCAGCCTTAAAGCTTGATTTTTTGGCTGCGCAGATTGGGATATCAGAAAAATTGATGTCTAACCTGCTCAATCAGCATGTGGGTAAAAATTTTAACGATTTTGTTAATGAATACAGGATACAAGAGGCCCGGAAAAAATTAAACGATCCTACTACAGTTCGCCAGTTTACCATTGCAGCAATAGCCTTTGATTGCGGCTTTAACTCGCTGGCCACATTTCAACGTTGTTTTAAACAATTTACCGGGACAACGCCAAGTCAATATCAAAACGGTTCAAAATCAAATCCCCTTCAAACAAACATTCCTCAAATCCCGATTTGAGTAGGTACCGGGTTGTAAAAATAATTTCTTTGTTCGGACAAATCAGTAAATAAAATTTGGTCTGTTAAACAATTGAAAACTATTAACAATCTAAAAAATGAAGAAGTATTTAATTTTACCCACACTAATTTTTTTAATTCAATTCGTTTCTGCCAAATCCATGGCGTTAGCCCAGCAGGATTCTCTTACTGATTATACCGGCAAATATCAAACAATACAAGGGGCACAAACAATATATGCAGATGTGTATATAGAAAATGGCAAGCTCATAGCAAAATCATCAGCCGGAGAAATATTAACACTTGATCACATATCAGGTGATAACTTTATCATTTCAAAACAAGCCGCTACTGTTAAATTTATCAGGAATGCAGCAAACAAAGTTTCGCAAATAGCTATAATGGGGAGTATTTTGTGGACAAGGGTTGATATTAAAACACAACAAACAGCTGTTATAAAACCAGCCGCATCTGCAGATTATTTAGGTAAGTACCAAATAACCTTGAACAGCCAAACCCTTTACCTTGAGGTTTCCTTAAAAGATGGTCAACTGTGGTGTACCCAGTTATGGGATGGTGCAAACAGTGCGCTTGATTATATTTCAGGTGATGATTTTATTATCAGAGCTTTAAGCATTCATATGCAGTTTAAAAGAGATCAAAACAAAAGTATAACGCAATTATTGTTGAACGGCACTGATCTTTTCAAAAAGGTTAAAAGCTAATTACTGCAAATAAACCATGTCTCATTTAAATAAGCTTTAATATTTCATCTATGCACCAGATAAAATGGTTAGCGGTATTTATTTTATTTTTTATTGTAAATAGAGGGGCATCGGCTCAAAGTCGGCCTGTACAATTAGCTCCGGCTATTAAGAATGAAGTTATTGACAGTCTGGGTTCAGCATTACTCAAAAAATATATTTACCCCGATACTGCTGCTAAAATGAACAGCTATATTAAGGAACGTTTAAAAAAAGGAGCTTATGATGCTGTTGATAATCCTGATGATTTCGCACAGATGCTTGATGCCGATCTGCACACTATTTATAGTGATCTGCATATGCGGATCTATTATAATATGGGATATGAAAAGGATTTGCGCACTAAATCGTACGCAGCAAGTGTTATAAAGCGGATGCAATTTTTACAGGCAGCTAAACAAAAGAATTATGGTTTTCAAAAAGTAGAGATATTAAATGGTAACATAGGCTACATTTCAATAGCTCAGTTTTACAATACGAACCAGGAAGCTACAGAAATAGTAAAAAATGCCTTCTTGTTTTTAAAAAACATAAATGCGTTGATCATTGATGTGCGTGATAATCCAGGTGGTGAACCAGATATGGTACAATACATCTGCAGTTATTTTTTTAAAGAACGGACACATCTTAACGATTTTTATGATCGCCATGCAAAGACTAACGAATATTGGACAGAACCCGTGCCTGCTTCGACAATATTTTCTACCATGCCCATATACCTTTTAGTCAACAGGCGGACCGGCTCAGCTGCTGAAGAATTTGCTTACGATCTGCAAAATTTACATCGTGTAGCAATCTTTGGCGAGACAACCGCTGGCGCAGCCCATTGGGTAACATCAAACAGTATCAGCAATGGTTTTATCGGAAACATCCCATTCAGAAAAGCGGTTAATCCGGTTACCCATAAAAACTGGGAAAAGGTTGGCGTTAAATCTGATGTTAAAAGTGACGATGAGCATGCATTGGATAATGCACTTATTTACGCATATGACCACCTGATAAATACTTCAACAGATTTGACTTTAATCAAATCATTAAAATGGTTTCGCGTAGCAGTTAATGTTAAACAGCATCCGGTTAAAATAGCTATTGGCACTTTAAAGACGTTTACCGGCAATTATAAAGGCCGACTGATCACCTTAAAAAATGGGAAACTATATTTTACAGACACAAATGGCTATCACATTGGTTTAACACCTTTTACTGCAACTGCTTTTATGTTTACAAATAATGACCGTCAAATTGAATTTATAAGATCAGGTAAAGGGAAAATAACAGGATTTGATTTTATCTATCCCGGTGGAAAAGTTGAAAGATTTAACCGGCTGAAATAGTTAAAGCCGGTTAAATCTCTATGCTGGTTTCACCGGGCTTCCTGTCCAATCTGTACCCGGAGATAACCGTTCACCTTTCATTACTAATGACAACGCTTCAATATTGGTATCATCACCAAGCTCGCTATCGTACAAAACAATAGTCCCTGCTCCTATACTGCTCCTTGCACCTATCTTTACCGATCCTACCTTCATTACCCTGTCTTCAAAAAGGTGGGTCTGGGGGCCGCAATCAGCGTTTAGCGCAGCGTCGTCACAAATGGTTACCATATCAAATTCGGTAATATCGGTAGTATTCATAAATATCCTTTTACCTGTTTTTACACCCAGCAACCGCATTATTAAAGGTAACCATGGGGTACCCTGCAAGTACTCTAATAAGAACGGAATGGCCAATGCTTCATAGGTAGAAGTGATAGCTTCACTTCTCCACACATTCCAGCTCCACATGGGCCTTTGTTTCGGTTTATATTTCCCGATAAACACCCATTTTAATAAAACAGTAAGCAAAAATGCCGGGAGGCCCATATAAAACAGGTAATAGAAAGGGAAATATAAAATGATCTTCCACAACGGCTCATCAACCACAAGGTCGTGACCGTAAGCAATGAAAAGAATGGAACAGCAAATAATAGCACTTTCTGGTAAGATTATCCTTATAAATTCAACCAGTCCCCTTGCTATTTTCCTGGCCATGTTCGGATGTATGGTTAATTCCGGTGGAAAAGGGTTACTTTGCTGTCTTCGTGGTAGTGGAATGGCTGGTGAGCCAAACCAATCCTTCGCAGCATTTGCAGCCATTTGCGTTTTATCTGGTGGGATTGATAATACACCTATAAGCATATTTCCATCCAAATGATACCCCTGCGGGATAAGGGCGCTGTTACCCACAAAACTGTTGCTCTCAATAGTAGTATTATCAAGTATCAGTTGCTGGGCTCGTATATCTGCTTCCCCGAGCGTAACAGCATCTGCGACAAATGCGCCGTCGCCAATTTGCAAAAGCGGATGTGTTACACTACTGGCGGTAGATATTTCAGTGTCCTTGCCAATTTTCGCACCTAAGGCCCTGAAAAATCCAGCCACATATACCGTAGCATAAATAGGATGCAAAACAATAAGACTTAATGACATTAACTGATCGGCAAACCATTTACGCACATAAAACATGCTGTAAATAGAATATTTACCTGGTTTTATATTTCGTTGCAATAAGCGGGTGAGCAAAATTGTTTCAGCAGCAAAAAGAACGATGTACACCAAAGCCAGTATCGGCGCACCTATCATATAGGTAAAATCATAGTCGCCAGCAGCATTATCCAGTTTATTTATGGTGATGATGGTAGGCAGCAGTGGTAACAAAATAATGATAGGAAATATCATGAGCGATAATATAAATATCAGCTTATACTTCCTCCTTGTAAATGTCGAAACCAGTAATGGCTGCGGCAGGTCTTCAATATTCTTTTTCTCTTTTAGCTGAGCCGGGCTGCCCTGCCAAACCTCTCCCTGCCCTATTGTTTTGCCGGGCTGTAAAAAACTCAGGTCTTGTAGTTCGCTCCATGCTTCCATGTGGCTATCGCCCGATATAATAGCGCTGCTACCTATATAAGCATGGTCACCCAATGTTATAGGGCGGAGTTTCAGCATCCCGTCCTCAACAAAGGCATTGTTCAAATTTGTTTGCGAGCTGATACTTACATCACTGCCAATGGTAATCAAATCTTCTGCACCAAAGGCGAAATCACTTATTTGTGCATCGGGGGCTATTTTTACACCCAGCATACGCAAATAGGTAGGGTATAGAGGTGTTCCGTTTAAAAACTGCGCGGGTAATAAACGCTGCATAGTTTTTACAAACCACCACCTGAAATAATAAGCACCCCAAAGCGGGTAGTCCCCTGCTTTCATTTTGCCTATAACAACCCATTTAGTTGCAATACACAAAACTGTAAATATGGGCGGAAGCATGGAAAATAAAACCAGTGAAGTAATGATTGAGTATGCCACATTACTGGTCTCCTGGTCAACATAATAATAGCCCAGGTAAGGGATAAATATCTGGAAAGCAAACAACCCATAAATGATCAGCAATGCAACTGTCTGAGCAGCCCAGCAAGCAATATGTCGCAATACCGGAATTTTATTAAAAACACGTTTAGGTTTTGCCTTTGTTTCGGCACGTGTACTCCAAACCTCTATTAAATTGCTCAAAGGCCGATTGATATATACATCTTTTAGCGAAGCATTTGGCAACCCTGCATCCCGCCTTAACTGCGATACAAAACCTGCCGCTAATAAAGAATGACCGCCCAGGTCAGTAAAAAAATCCATTGACGGATCAATCTCCCTGTTTGGAAAATTTCTGTGCAGCACTGCCATTATCCTGTCAGACACCGGGGCATTCATATCGAGTGTTTCCGCATTGCTGTTTATATCTGCCGATAGTGATTCCGGCACAGGTAATGCCTTACGGTTAATTTTACCACTTGGCATCCGTGGCATCTCGGGCAATACCATTATAGCCGATGGCACCATGTAGGATGGCAGACCTTTTGAAAGCTCGGTCCTGAAAACATTTTCCTGGATGTAAGCCAGGCCCTCGGTTACTACATAGCCAACCAAGTGCTCCTGCCCGCTGCTATCCTTTTTTACCGCAACAGCTGCCGATCGTACCCCGGCAATTTCGTTCAGTTTCGATTCTATTTCCCCAAGCTCAATACGATAACCACGAAGCTTTATCTGATCGTCAATGCGGCCCTGCATATCAATGCTGCCATCTTTGTTGATGATGGCAATATCACCCGTACGATAAACCATATTACCGGGCAGCCCTGCAAGAGGTGCGGGTTTTGCAACAAATTTTTCTTTAGTAAGTTGTGGCAGCTTTACATACCCATTTGATACACCCGGCCCGGTAATAACCAGTTCACCTGCTTCGCCAACAGGCACCAGGTTTAATCCCTCATCTACTACGGCTAAGTTATAGTTCGGTAAAGGCTGCCCAATAATTATTGGATCGCCGGGTTTAAGGGTAGCCATTGTTGCAGTAACCGTGGTTTCTGTAGGGCCATAGCTATTAAAAAACTGTATTCCTTCTTTGGCCCATTTAGCTAATACCTGTGGGGTACATGCCTCGCCGCCCGCATTAACCAGCCTTAACAACGGCAGGCTGTCTTCCATAACGGCAAGCAAACTTGGTACGGCATGCAGCACGGTTATATTTTGCTGTTTCAGCGTATCTGCAAGCTCATCAATAGCTTTAGATGTTGTATTATCAGCCACCCATAAGGTTGCGCCTGCAAAGTAACTGATCCAGGTTTCTTCGCACCACATATCAAACGATACTGAAAAACCCTGATACACCTTATCCGTGCTATTAATTTGTATAACGGTTTGTTCCGCTCTTACCAAATGGCATATCTGCTCGTGGCTTATCGGGATACCCTTGGGCTTACCAGTACTTCCTGATGTATATAAAACATAAGCACAATCTGTTGGTAAAGGGCCTGTTTTCAAACCTACAGATACTGATTGCTCATCCCTTTTGGGTATTTTAAGCATCGGGCATTTTACGTTCAGTCGCTCCATGCTAAAGCATGCAGCTGCACCCACTTCCTGCAATATCACTTCCACACGCTCAGCAGGTATTTCACGGTCAACCGGCGCATAGGCTGCACCTGATTTGGCTATGCCTAATATAATAACATGCAGCTCCAAGCCACGCTGCCACCAAACACCTACACTGGCGTTACGGCCTATTCCTTTTTTAGCAAGATATAAGGCAACTTGGTCGCTCCATTGGTCAAGTTCGGCGTAGGTTAATGATTGCTCATGAAAAATAAGGGCGGTTTTATCGGCAAATTCTTTGGCTGATGTGCTGAATAATTCCGGTAATGTTTCTTTTTTGATAAGGTCCGGACGGTCAGCGCCAAGAACAATACTTAACTGGTTCATATATATTTTATCGGGGCATTTCTATGCTCTACTGAGCTAATTACATTCAATGCTAAACAATGTTTGTAATATTTAGATAAAATAAATATAGAATAGTTTAACAGTAAAATATCATACAAAATAATAAATAAAAACAGATATAATTTATAGCTGTTAATAATTAAGCAAGTGGATAAATATTACTTCTGTAATTAATTACAGGTTTTGTAAGCCTGCTTAATTTTAGTATTTATTTACTAAACCGATAGTTTAAAAATG
>JABDFZ010000084.1 GCA_013286325.1 Bacteroidota bacterium
GCCGTCAGCAGTTTCCAAAACGCCATATTTATTTTTTACTGCCGATTCTGCTTCTGTTTTCGACTTTACAGCATCAATATTTGAAATGCGGATAGCCAGGCGCAGTTTCAGCGTGTTTGCAGCTCTTATCCATTTGGCATAATCGCCGCCAAACTTACTGTTATCAAATGGTTTGAAACGAAGCTGATCGGCATCGGGGTTTTTATCTTCAACAGCAGATAGTAAAGTAATTGCCTGGTCCAGATCAGCAAAAAACGCATTATATGCATCCTGCACGGTATCAAACGGAACGTTTGCAGTTGTTCCTATCTTGCTGTAAGGGATTGGGCCAAAGGTATCTGCCGCCCTGCTGGCGCCAAATACTTTACAAATTAAGGCGATGCCGTACAAATCGGGATATTTGGTATCGAACTTCTTTAATTTCCACTGTAACCAGGTATTAAGGATGTTTTGTTGCGGGGTATCCCAACAATAATCAACCCAGTCGCTTACAAAGCTGTAGGTAAAATTGTTTACGTTACCTAAAAACACTGATGGTGTGGCTGTATATCCGGCATACTCATCCTGCCCCAGATCCTGCTGGCCCTGGTAAATATAGTTTACCGGCGACTCGATATTTGTCATCATACCGGGCAGTAATATACTTGCTTCTTTACCGTCGATACTTAAAAGTGGTTGCGGTAATAATTTCAGGTCCTGATTAAGGCCGTTCATATCCTTTCTGCAAGAAGTAGTAAAGGATAATAGTGCGATAGTACTAAGGGCAATCGCACCTTTTATATTTTTTATTTTTTTCATCGTTGTAATGATTAATAATATTATTAAAGCGTGGTTCTTATGCTAAAACCAAAAGAACGGGTGGCAGGTACGCCAAAGCCATCAATACCCATAGTGTTAGTTGCTGTTGAAATTGCCTGCTCAGGATCGTAAGGTGATTTCTTATAGAAGAAAAACAAGTTATGACCTGTTAAAGAAACGTTTAGGTTTTTAAGCGTTTTTCCAACAAGCGGGAATGTATATCCCAACGCCAACTCTCTTAAGCGAACGTTTGTAGCGCTATAGGTATACTGAGGTACTGCTGCACCATCAGCACCGCCTGATATTGCAGTGTAATAAGCCTGCGCATCTACCTTTTTACCATTAACTACTACACCACCTGCGTTACGTGCATCGGCTGTTCTTTGCGAAATGCCTTTATAGTCGAGCCAGGTTTCAGTCATTGAAAATGTTTGTCCGCCAAAACGGCTGTCAACCAGGAATGAAAGGTTGATGTTTTTATAACGGAAGCTGTTATTAAAACCTGCCAAAAATTTAGGGTTCGGGTTACCAACATACCGTGGGTCATCTGCAGGTGTTAAAACCGGGATTCCGTTGTTGTCAACTTTTATTGAGCCGTCAGGATTTTTATCTATAACTCTACCATAGTAATCGCCGAAGGCACCGTATTTGCCATCTTTCGGCCTTACTAACCAGGTTGCAACCAAACGTGTATTGTCCTGGCTCGAGATTACGTAGTGATCTGCAACGTATAATGGGCTTAAGGCTCTTATCTGGTTTGTATTATGTGAAAAGTTTAAAGCAGGTGTCCATTTTAAATCGCCAAAACTTGCATTATAGCCAATTGTGCCTTCAAAACCAAAGTTACGGATCTCGCCACCATTCAATATAAAGTTTTGAGCACCTGCACCTGATGGTGCGCTTATAGTTATAATCTGGTCGCTGGTATGCGCATCATAATAAGCAAGATCAATGTTCAAGTTATTAAACAGTGTAACCTGTGCGCCAATTTCAAATGTTTTTGTACGCTCTGGTTTAACTTCTGCTATATTATTCCCTGAAAAATATGGCAACTGACCTATCGGGTTAGTACCAATTATTGGCTGGTTATTATTAACCGAGTAAGGAGGATTGCTATTGTTTGCTCCCTGCCCCGGCGCTGTACCAACGTTAGCGTATGATGCCCTTATTTTAGCATATGATAAAACATTTGATGTACCGATGGTATTGGTTAATACATATGATAAACCTACCGATGGATAAAAGAATGAATTAGGCGTGGTATATGCCCACTCGTTACGGCCTGTAACATTCAGGAACACGGTTTCTTTATACCCGATAGTAGCTGAGGCCAGTGCCGATTGTGTAATTCCTTTATATGCATGTTCATCAGCTGCAAGGGGGTGTGTCTGGTCAAAGTTATTGGCTGAGAAATAGTTAGCCAGGCTTAATCCATATCCATTAGTACTTTGCAGGTCTGTATTGTAATCATATGTCCTGTCGTCTGTTACCCCTAATGTAGCTTCGAGCGAGAAATCACGTGCAACCTTGGTATTGATCAAAAGCAACAAGTCTGAATATAAATGTGTGCCATATCCCTGGCCTGTGAAATAAGACCCATTGATACTTTGCTGTGCGCTTTGTGCTACAGGATCGGTTGTAGCATAATTATCGGCTTCATTGCGGTAATTGTAGGAGTCTAATGTTGTACGCGCCTGCAAACTGATCCATTTGGCAAAGTCGTATTTTGCCTTAAATGATGAAATATAACGGCTTGAATAACGCTCGTTCAAATTCCGGTATGCTATCCAATAAGGGTTTTGGTTTGAGCTGAACTCATTTTTCTCATAAGGCCAGTTTTGAGCATATAAACCGCGTGTAGCATCCCATTTCTCATAGTTGTTTTTATCATACTTGCTGAAATCATCATCAGTAGGGAACTGGTATAACCCAAACATCGGGCTAAAGGTTAAACCTGCCTTTGGCGGGTTTTCCTGTTTCTGGTAGATGTAGTTAACCGAACCATCGAGTGTTAACTTGTTATTTAAAAACTTCCCTGATCCTCTTAAAGTGAAGTTATGTTTTAATAACGAGTTGTTTGGTACTATGCCCGTTGCTTTGGTATTTGAATAAGACGCATAAAACTGCGCTATATCACTGCCACCTGAAACTGAAACTCCGTTGATGTAAGTTTTACCGGTATTAAAAAAGTTTTTAATAAAGGCATTACTTGCACCGCTTGATTTTGCACCCCACATATCATCGGCAGAAGGATCACTGCGACCATAAGTTGTTTGCGGGACAGGCAGCCCTGTAGGCGTATCAAATGTAGTGGTCGAATTAAAATCAACACGGGTAGTGCCTGCTTTGCCTTTTTTGGTTACGATAAGCAAAGCACCGTTTGCCGCTGCGCTACCATATAATGCTGCTGCACTGGCACCTTTAAGCACCTGGATGCTTTCAATGTCATCAGGGTTAAGGTTTGATAGCGGGTCGATAGATGCACCATCACCAAGGCCTGCCATTGTTCCGCCTGCGCCTTGTCCGATAGGGATACCATCTATTACATACAATGGAGCGCTGTTGCCTCCGATTGATTTGGCACCGCGCAATTCAATACGGGATGCACTGCCCGGGCCACCAGTACCTTTTGTAATTACTAAACCGGCAGCTTTACCGGCAAGTGAATTTACAAAGTTCGGGTCCTTGGCTTTTTCAAGTTCGGCACCGCCAACGTTTTGGGTAGCATAGGATAGTGTTTTGGTTTTTTGCTCAATACCCAATGCTGTTACAGTTACTGCTTCCAAAACACGCTGATCGGTTTGGAGTGCAATGTTTATCTCACTTTTCCCGGCTACATTTACTGTTTGGGTTACAAAGCCAATGTAAGTAAATACGAGTGAGGAATTTGAGGGGGCGCTGATAGAATACTTTCCATCAACACTGGTAGTGGTACCGTTAGTAGTTCCAGCTACCTTTACATTTACCCCCGGGAGGGGCTGGTTGTGATCATCTGTCACAGTACCCTTTACAGTTGCATTTTGTGCGGAGGCGTATAGGAAACAGCCAAGCAGAAAAACAACTAACATGTAGAGTTTTTTCATAAAAATTCAGTTTTAAAAAGTTAATTAGTGGGATGTTGTTTCACCGAACTTACAATGAAATATTATTGGTTGCATGACTTTTGCGTGACAGTAGAGGTAATGTAGTGGTTTAAGAATAAAGGCTGATATGCCGCATGTTGTGTTCCAATTTGTACCAGCTTTTACTAAACAATACAACTGATGGATAGGATTTTAGCCACTGCACTACATTACCACTACTACTGGCTGTAAAAAAGTGTTAAATAAAAAGTTTGGTATATAATTGTCACAAATGGCTCTACTATTTGTCATGTATATAATACCAAACCTAAATGAAAAAATACACCATACAAATACTCTTTCCCCTTCTTGTTATATGCAGCTGGCATTTAGCTATTGCACAAACAGGCTCAAAGCCCAGGTTTAAGGCGATTGCCATTGCAGAGATTGGCGGCGGACATGCTTTATTTGATGTTGCTGCAAAAATCTGGTTAAATAAACTGGCTGCCGACAGCAATTTTACGATAGATTATATAACCGATACCAAACAGATAAACAAGGATTTTTTAAAACAATACCAGATTTTCATCCAATTGGATTACCCCCCTTATCCCTGGGAGAAAGAAGCCCAGGAAGCCTTTGAAGATTATATTGAAAATGGCCGGGGCGGTTGGGTAGGTTTTCATCACCCCACATTATTAGGGGTATTTGATGGTTACCCCATGTGGCAATGGTATTCGGGTTTTATGGGCGACATTATGTTTAAGCTTCATATTCCGGGCGGTACAGAAGCAAAGCTTACGGTTGAGGATCCAGTTCACCCGGCAATGAAGGGGCTTCCGGCATCGTTTACTACTAAAGACGAATGGTATATTTATAATAAAAGCCCGCGGGGTAATGTGCATGTGCTGGCAAGTATTGATGAGACAACTTACAACCCGCCAAAAGATGTTAAGATGGGCGATCATCCGGTTATATGGACAAACGATCATGTTAAGGCAAAGAATATTTATATAGCAATGGGACATTTCCCTGAGCTTTTTAACGACGGCAATTTTACTATGCTGGTACGAAATGCTATATTTTGGGCTGTGAAGTAAGATTTGAGACGTGAGATATGAGATTTGAGATTTAACGATGCTGCTAAAGAGCCATTTACGCTATGGACTATCGACCATAGACTATGGCCTTCCCCCTCCCTACATTACCACTACAGAAAATACGTTTTTAAGCTAAAAAAGTGTAGTTTACCCCCTACAGCAGTTGCATATATTCAAATCTGTTGTTGTTTATTTAAAATGTTCCTTAATTTACAATCCTAATTATTTAGCCTGGATGTTAATTAAGAAAAATGTTTTATTAATTATTGTATTCCTTGCTTTAACCTGCCCGGCTATTGCACAGCCAACCATTGGAATTCCTGCCATAAAAAATTATACTCACGCCGATTACAATGCCGGAACAGAAATATGGGATATTAACCAGGATAAAAGCGGCATCCTTTATTTTGCCAATGATGAAGGGCTGTTATCATTTGATGGCAGTAACTGGAAAATTTATCAAATGCCTAATAAGGCTGCTATTAAATCATTAGCCATCGATCCTTCAGGAAGGATATATGTAGGCGGGCAGGACGAGATAGGTTATTTTTTTCCTGACAATAACGGCATCTTAAAATTCCATTCCTTAAAAGCCCTGCTTCCACAAAAGGCCCGGCAATTTGCAGATATCTGGAATATTGTGCTGTTTAATAATGAGGTATTTTTCCGCACTATTGAATGTATTTTAGAACTTAAAGGTAATGAGCTAAAAACATTTGATGCACCCGGCGGGTGGCGTTTGCTTTCAAAGGCTGGGCAGCAATTGTATGCAGAGGATAAGGACTCGGGTTTAATGATGTTTAAAGGAGGGCAATGGCAACATTGCTGCGGAGCGTCGCCTACAGCCGGGCTGCAGGTTACAGGGATAATTGAATATAAACAGGACACCCTGCTGGTTACCACTTTAAAAAAGGGTATTTTTTTATTAAACGGCGCTTCATTAGTTAAGAAGAACACCCCGATAGATAATATTATAAAAGATGACCTGGTTACCTGCATAAAAAGCATAAACAATGATTTGTATGCCATAGGCACTGCGGCACAAGGCCTTTTTATAATTGATGGACATGGAAACCTGGTTGAGCGCCTCTCGAATAATGAAGGTCTTCAAAACAACTATATCCATTCGGTACTTATTGACCATGATAAAAACCTTTGGCTCGGCCTTGAAAACGGGCTCGATCTTGTAAATTATAATACCTCGGTTAAGCATATTTATATAAGTAAGGAAGACCAGATAAAAAGCAACGCCGCAATTGTTTTTGATAATAAGCTATTTATCGGGACATCGAATGGTTTGTATAGCATTCCATTGAATCAACAACAGAAGGATATCATCAAAAACAGGGGCATATTCACCGAGGTTGAAAACACCAAGGGCAGGGTATACAGTTTAATGCAGATAAATAACCATCTGCTTATTGGGCACCAGGACGGAGCATTGGTATTACAAAACAACCGGACGTCTCCAATAACTACCCGGCAGGGCGCATGGATGTTCAGGCCAGTACATGGCTCGAATGATATTATTGCCAGTACCTATACCGGCCTTCAGCTTTTAACGGCTAATAATGATGGCAGCTTCATAGCAGCCGGAAAAATTACCGGTATTTATGAGTCACTGCCTACCATTGCAACCGATAACAACAATACGGTTTGGGCATCGCATCCATATAGGGGAATTTATAAAATACAGCTTTCGCCAGACAGGAAGAAAATAGCTATTTATACGCAATACACCGAGAAGAACGGCCTTCCTTCCATATTAAATAATCATGTTTATTTTATAAAAAACAAAATTGTTGCGGCCACAGAAAAGGGAGTTTATGAATACAACGATGTTAAAAACAGTTTTATAGTTTCTGCTTTTTTCAAACCGGTTTTCGGCAATGCTGCCATTGAATATATGATGGAGGATGGTAATGGCAACATTTGGTTTATCAGCAATCAGCGTGTTGGGGTTATTGATTTTAGCAAACCTTCCGGGAACAGTCCCTATAAGGTGATCTATTTTCCTGAACTGGCCGGCCAAATGGTGAAAGGGTCGGGCTTCATATATCCTTATAACATGGAAAACATTTTTGTGGGCTCAAGCAATGGTGTTTTTCATTTAAACTACAGGCAATACGTTTCGACAGAAAACAAGTTAAATGTGTTGCTAACAACAGTTAAAACAATTGCTGAAAAGGATAGCCTTATTTTTGGCGGTTATTTTATGAAGAATAACCAGATAACAAGTGCGCAAAACCCCCAGCAAATAACTAAAGTACCCAGCCACTGGAACTCATTCCATTTTGAATATTCCTCTACTTTGTTTGCTCAAAAAAGCAATGAGGAGTTTACCTATAAGCTAGCCGGATTTGATAAATACTGGTCGAAATGGTCGGCTAAAACGGAAAAAGACTATACCAACCTGCCGCCCGGGACTTATACCTTTTCGGTAATGGCACGCAATAATTTAGGTAATGCATCGGCCCCAGTAAATTATACTTTTACGGTTGAACCTGCCCCATATCAAACTGCGTGGGCGTATTTGTTTTATTTTGTGGTGATCTCCTACATCATATATTCGGCTGCAAAAGCTCAGCATAAAAAATTTGAGCTGCACAAAAAGATGCACCTTGAGGAGCAAAAACGTCTGCAATATTTACATAGTCTTGAGCTTGACAGAAATGAAAAAGAGATTATTGCACTGAAAAACGAGAACCTTGAAACCGAAATAAATTACAAAAATAAAGAATTGGCTACTCTAACTATGCACCTTGTAGACAGGGGAAGGTTATTGTTAAATATTAAGGATGAACTGATGATCTTAACTAAAAAACTCAACATTCCTGATCCGGCATATCAATTTAGAAGTGTTTTTAGATTATTGAGCGATACCGATAAGAACGATGATGACTGGAACCATTTTGCAATGTATTTTGACCAGGTGCATAACAATTTTTTGAGCACAATGAAAACCAAATTCCCTGGTTTAAGCTCCACCGATCTGAAGCTATGTGCTTATTTAAGGCTTAACCTGACATCAAAGGAAATAGCCCAACTGCTCAACATTTCGCTTAAAGGTGTGGAGATCAGCCGATACAGGGTGCGTAAAAAGCTTAACCTTTCAACCGATGTTCATCTATACGATTTTTTGATAGAGATAACTAATTAGTTCCTCTTTACTTGTTTAGCATTTTAGTTATTACATTTTAGTTATTAAAAGATAAACCATAGTCAAAAACAACCCCAAGTGTCATTTCGAACGAGGAACGAGGAGAAATCTTCTGCAATAAACAAGTCGCCTACTTGCATGGCGTCAATGTTAGCTGAAGAAGATTTCTCTCTATCGTTCGAAATGACAACGTTTTTATAAAACACACTTTTACTTCAAATCCTTATTTATCTCGTTCAATAAATATTCTTTTCTATCCTCGCTGTACTCCCAAAACATAACGCCAGCCATACCTTTCTTTAATACATAATCGCATTTATTCTTTATCGACCATTCATCATCGTAAGTTATAAACTGCTTTGTATCCGGATTAAATAAATAAGGTGCAGCAGCATCAATATCGCGGTAATATTTAAACCCTTTTGTTGCGTTATTAACCAGGCTGTCTTTTATAAAAGTATAGCCCCCGCCGCGCATTTTGCCATCGGTCTTTATGCCGAGGCCATTGGCAATAGTATCTTTAACCCGTGAAGAATGTCCATAAAAAGCAACGCCCATTACCAGCTTTTTAGCAGGCACACCTGCAGCAATGAAATCGGTAACAGCTTTGTCGGCGCTATCAAACGCGGGATTATACTTTTTTGAAGCATACAGGTTGGTATGGTGTACAGCAACACCAAGGCTATCCTGAAAGTAATCGTAAGTCATGAGGTTAACATAGTTTAAATACTTAGCCACTTTATCCATTTCGGTATGTAGTGTAAAACGTTTAAAACCACCTACGGCTGCTGTTAAAAACATCTTTCTATCGGTTTCTCCTTCAAGTTTGTCGAGCTCTTTCCGCAATGCCTTAAACATCAAGGTGTAATCCTGTTTATCAGCTGCACGAAAAACATTACCATCGCCAATATTGTCGGGATATTCCCAATCAATATCAACACCATCAAGGTTATATTTCCGCACAATATCAACCGCACTGGCAGCAAATGCGTTACGGCCAGTATCAGTAAGCACCGCATCCGAAAAATTCTTGCTCCATGCCCAGCCACCAATTGAAATTAATACTTTCAGTTCGGGATTAACTGTTTTCAGTTTCAGCAAGTTTTTAAAGTTTGTTGTATCTGTTTTTATATTGGTTAGCCACGCGCGGTTATCTTTCACATTCACAAAGGCATAGTTGATGTGTGTAAGCTTTTTGGCATTTACCATGCTGGTATCAATAAGCCCCCTGTAACCACCGACATAGCCAATAATTACGTGCTTTTTCTTTTGGGCGGTGGCGCTTATGGTTGAAAAGCATAATAAGAGGATTGCTATTGATTTTAATGGTTTCATATTTTTTTATCTGTTATTAATTTAACACAATATCATCATGCCGAATTTATTTCGGCACCTCACAAGACATTCCCACATGCATGGTTAGACTTAGCAAATGGGGTGCTGAAACAAGTTCAGCATGACCAAATTCAGTTTAAAATAAAGTTAATTAGTCTTCACTTCAAACAACGAATTATGGCTGGTAACATAAAGCGTTTTGCCGTCTTTACCAAATGTTAATGATGTTGGGCGTTCGGGCACTTTTATAACATTTATTTGTTTGCCTGCACTGTTGTATTCATATATCTGCCCGTCGGCTATGTACACATTTCCATCATTATCGGTTGCGGTATCAAACTCTCCACGTTCTGCAAAATATTTAAGGTCGGACACATAACCATCAGGGCTAACATTTAAGCTTACTGTCCGTTTATCATACTCATCGGTAGTATACAATGGTTTTCCCGGCCATGCTGCTGCCAGTGCAGTAGAGCGGGCAAGATCGTAAACCATTGGAACAATGGTTACGCCATCGGGTGCAACAAAACATTCTGTCGCACGAGCTACAGATATGGTATTAAAGTCGTGATAGTCCCTCCACCGATGAGCCGGGTACAACGCTTTATAAACCGGGTTAACGCTGCCCATCGGCGCTTTTTTTAACATCTGAATAGTTTCATCCGGATTATTTGGATCGATGGAATAAACTAATGTACCAAAACCCGAATTACCCCATCCGCTGAAAGAGGTGCCCGATGCATCAGGTGGATTTTTAAACTCTTCAGGCTTGCCGTTTACAAGATAACCTGGTTTTGGCACATATTTAAAAATAACCAGCAGGTTATCGTTTTTATCGCAAGCAAGAGATTCAGGCTCCCATGGATAATCAGCCAGCAAACTGATAGTGTGGGTAGCGGCCGACCATTTGTAAATCCTTTTCATTCGCTGCTCGCTGAAATAAATATTACCTTTGCTATCGGTGCATATCCCGTTTGCAAACTCAAACCCGGTAGCAAGCCTGTTTACTTTATCTGCAGATGTACTGCCTTGCTTATCATCAATCAGCAGGCTTGCAAACTCCCAGGGTCTTACATCTATGTTGTTATTAATATCATAAAGCGGATTTGTTGTCGTATATTTTATCTGGCTGTAGTTGTGCACATTTAAAAATTCAACATTTTTGCCACCCCATTCCCTCACGGAATATGGAGCAGGTTTATTCACCCTGATAACCCTGAACATATACAGATTTGCAAAAACCATATTGCTGCAATCTTCTACTTCAAGTGGCTGGCATTCGGTACTTTCGCGGCTTTCTTCTTCCAATTGCAGTGCATACACATTAAAATTAGATACGTTGTTAAACCTGACCTCATTGCGGACGTGGTGCTCAACAGACAAAGCATAAACATGGCTTGGGGTTGATGTATTTGAAAAATATGCGCCATCAGTTGCATAAGTATTGGCCGACCAAATGTTCATGAAAGTACCCCCGCCGCCATCAGTTACCCAAAGACTCCAGTATTGGGTGTCCCATGACGGATCAGCTCCGTTATAACCTTTGCTGTATATTCCGGTGCGCTCCTTTTTAGGCTCATCTGCCTTTGCAGGTCGTTCAAGGCCACCATGCCCGCCAATAAATTTCACATCATTTAAATAAGAGTTTTCGCCCGACATCCACTTACAGGCAACAGCGCGCGGGTTATCGGCACTGGTTGAAAGCCCTATGCCAGTTAATATATTCTGCCCGCCTTTTGCGCTCTCTAACAAGGCCTTTGGACCACCAAAACCACCAAAAGCAGGGGTGTTATCAGCTATTATAAATTGAGTTGCAATAGGATTTAAACCTATCAATGCGGTATTGGGCTTTAGTTTTATGGTTTCACTAACGCGGTACCAGCCTTGCGGCACATAAATAGTTGGATATTTATCAATAGCATCCTGTATTACCTTAGTATCATCGGTAGTTCCATCGCCTTTGGCGCCTAATGTTTTAAGATTTATCCAGGTATTAATTGCGGGTAAGTCCGGAATATCTTTTTTTACAGGTTCGGGAAAAACGGCTAGGGGCTCAACTTCATTTATCGTTTTATAAACCGGATCGGCAGTAAGGCTATCCATTTGCAAGCCATCAATAAAGCGTTTCACTTTATATATTAGCCCATTACCTGCTGTTTGTTTTCTGCTGCGGCGATAGGATGCAAATATGGGCACATTGCGGCAATCGATATTTTTCAGGCTGATCTGGTTAAAGGCATTTTCCTCATTACTGATAATTATGGCAGGGCCGCTTACCTTGTCGAAACGACAATTTTCCATAAAAAGTTTTTCGTGGTAATTAGGATTGATGCTGATCACTGTCGGTACATTTTTAGCCTGCAGCCGTACTATGGTTAACCCTGCTTCCTGCGTTTTAATGGCCGCTTCGCGCTGACCTTCAAAATAAGTATCAACCATCATAAACTGCCATCCGGGCGATGGCTTTGTAGTATAAATGCCATACTGTCCGCCAAAAAAGCGCACATTATTCATAGCGTTTCCCACATCAAACATACCTGCCTTGCCATTGCCTATGCTTACATCTACGTTGGCTACAAAACTATGTTGCGCGAAATGAGCCCGCATAGCAACTGCCACCGGATTGCCGTCCTCAATTTTTAGGTTGATATTATTTATTGAACTGTAAAATGTTGATGCTCCCGCATCGTGAACCTGTTCGCCCGGTTTGGAAAGATTACTCACAAACCAAAACATGTATTTCGCTTTTCCCTTATCTGTTGAATCGGCAACCTGGAAACCGGGTGAGTTTTTTCCTAATATAATTTGCGGGCGGTTTTTTCCATAGCCTATCAGGCGGACAGCAGTTGGAATAAAAATGGTTTTCGAAATGAGGTATTTTCCTTCGGGGATAAAAACGATCCCAAAATTGTATTTTGTTTTTACTTCGGTGATGGCTTGTTGCAAAGCATCTGATACATCAGTTTTTCCATCAGCCTTAATATTGAAATTTCCAGGTGTAAAATAAACCGCATCCGGATCGTCAAGGCGGGCCTGATAAACGGACTTACCATCGCCATCTTTATTATCTATACCCGGTTTGGCAAAACAAACAGCCTGAGCTAATAAAATGAATGTTGCGATTAAAATATTTCTTCTCATTTTTGGGTATAGGTAATTGGTTTATTGTCCGGTTTATTTGTTAAATGTACAGCCTGTATTTTATATCGCTGTTTATATCAGGTAATTGTTACAAATTACCGGCGTTAATATCGCGCGTATATTTGACTCACCCGGTCGTTGCTTCGCGCAACCACCCTTTCTACTGCGAGCGGTAAAGAGGGAAGCGTTTTTTCTTCCAACAAATCTAACTGCAAGTAAAGTACTATGTTATTTTTAGTACACTACTTTACTACTACCATGATGAAAAATATTATTCAATTAACCCTTAAAAAGAGATCAGCGTCGATAATTATTGAATAATGTTTTACATTTAAACTAAAAAAGCATCATGAGCAATAAACCTACCCTGCTAAATTATCCGGCTGTTAATCGCAGAAAGTTTTTAGTTAATACTGCAAAAACAACCGGCGTTTTATTGTTGGCGCCATTGGTAAACAAAGCATCTGTTTTTATTAAAACTGATGAGGGCTTTACTGTTGGGCAAATAATGGATCTGTTCATCAGCCAGGTGCCGGGTGGGGCTTTAACCAGTACAGTAGATACCTTAAAATCGGGCAATCGTGATATTAAAGTTACCGGGATTGTTACTGCCATGTTTGCTACTATTGATGTAATAAGAAAAGCCATAGAGCTGGGCGCTAATTTTATTATAGCACATGAGCCTACTTTTTATAACCATACCGACGATACCTCATGGCTGCAAAATGATGAAGTTTATAAATACAAAGCAGACCTGTTAAAACAACATAACATAGCCGTATGGCGTAATCACGATTATATTCACAGGCTGGTTCCCGATGGTGTTACGCAAGGAGAACTTGATCAGTTGCAATGGCAAAAATATGCTGATAAGAAAATCCCGAATATCATTACTGTGCCTGCAACATCATTAAAAGACTTAGTAGGGTATGTAAAAGGGAAATTGAGCATTGAAAAGGTAAGATATATTGGTAATCCTTCACAAACGTGCAGCCGGGTATTATTTATGCCGGGGGCAGCGGGCGGGCAACGCCAGATACAGGCTATTGCACAGGTGAAGCCGGATGTAGCGATCTGCGGGGAGATACAGGAATGGGAAACAGCCGAATATGTACGCGACGCAAGAGCGAAAGGTGATAAAATTGCATTGGTAGTGTTAGGGCACATTGCAAGTGAGGATGAGGGTTCGGAGTTTATGCTTAACTGGCTGAAGAAAAATGTGCCTTCAATCAAAGCTACGCGGGTTAAGCCGGGAAATTCTTTATCGTTTATGTAATTAGCGTAAAAAATAGAGATGGGTTTGAAACCTTTTGTTTTCGAAACGCACTATAACTACACCATTTGTCATCCTGAGCGATAGCGAAGGATCTTATACGCGATATATATATGCTGGACAGGTGTGATGACTACCTATCATTAGCAGAAGATTCTTCACTGCGTTCAGAATGACAAAAGGGTATAAGAAAGTTATTTTAATAAACAACTTTTCCAGTTGCAGTTACTAATGATGCAATGCGCACTGCATCAAAAATCCGTTCTTCGGTGGTGCCTAATTTAACCAGGGAATCTTCATGGGCATTCACGCACATTTCGCAGCCGTTCACTGCTGAAATAGCAAGGCTCATCAGCTCAAAAAATTCTTTACCGGTTACCGGCTTCATCATCAGTTGCATACGGATGCGGGCCGGGATCTGTGTATACTTTTCCTTTTGAGTAAAATGACGGAAACGATAAAACACATTGTTCGATGCCAATAGCGACGCACAACCCACAGCCTCACCAATTTCGGCAGCGGTAGCTTCCTGCTCTTCAGCGTATTTGGTAAAGAATGTTGTTAGAGGAGTGTTGTTATTATTTATTGCTGTTGAAAGGCCGAGCAAGGCACATTCTTTTGCGCTTAAATGTTCGGATGTAAGTGTACTTGTAAAATTCAGCTTCAGGTCGCGAAGGTAGCGCGATTCACCTTTTTCAAGCAGGGTAAGGCTGCTGGTACGGAAAGCAGTATCGATATACAGGCTTTGCAGCAGTTCGTTTATTATTTCGGTAGATTCGTTCATTGTTTTCGGACTTGAATGAATAAAAAACCCACACACTTTACTGATGCAGGGTGATGAGGAATCAAGATTCAAGAGCCAGGAATCAAGATAAGAAGCATGATTCGGATATCATTTTTCCTGCTTTTCAGCTCTTGACTCTTTGCTCTTGATTCTTGACTCTAAAAAAATTAAACAGTAAGTGTTTCTTCGCCTTTAACCCAATTGCAAGGGCAAAGTTCGTCTGTTTGTAAACCATCAAGTACGCGCAAAACTTCTTTCACGTTGCGGCCTACGCTCAAATCGTTTACAGATACCCATCGGATAATACCGGTAGGATCGATGATAAAAGTAGCACGGTAGGCAATTTTTTCATTCGGCTCTAAAATACCAAGCTCTTCGGCTAATGATTTTGAAGTATCGGCAAGCATCGGGAATTTTAAATCGCGCAAATCTGCGTGATCTCTTCTCCATGCTGCATGCACAAATTCGGTATCGGTCGAAGCACCGATCAGGCGTGTATCGCGGTCACGGAACTCGCCATAGCTTTTATTGAATTCAGCAATTTCAGTAGGGCAAACAAAAGTAAAATCCTTTGGCCACCAGAACATTACTGTCCAAACGTTATCTTCATTTACAAGGAAATCGGAAGTGATGGTTTCAAATTCTTTTCCTTTTTCAATACTTACAACAGCTGTTTTAGAAAATTGAGGGAATTTCTGTCCTATAGTTAGCATATTAATAATGTTGTTTAAATTTCACTGCAAATATATCATTTTTGGAAGGCAGACTTAATATAAAGAATTTATA
>JABDFZ010000085.1 GCA_013286325.1 Bacteroidota bacterium
GTTTTTGTTTAATACTGTAGGCGCATTCTCAGTAGTCATTATTTGGGGGCTTTTGAAAGCAAATATAGCCCAACTAATCCAAATAATCCATTAGGTAAACATACCGCAAGTAATGGCATCATACTGCCTTTTACAGCAAATACCAGTGCAAATTTATCAATAACTATATAGGCAAAACAAAGAAAAATGCCTATTCCCAACGGCAGTCCTATCCCTCCGCGTACCCTTCTTGATGATATTGATACGCCTATTAAAGTAAGTACGAACGAGGATAAAGGATACACAAAGCGCCGGTATTTTTCATATTCCATCTCCTTTAATGCGCCAGTTCCCCTTATCTTTTCTTTAACAATATTCTTGTTCAAATCGCTTGTCGACATTGCAGTATATACATTGTCGTACACGATAAAATCTACAGGCCGCATGTCTAAAACCGTGTCTTTTTGCCTGTTGGTACTATCAATCCACTTTTCTTTCAGACCATTTACGTACTTAATTGTATAGCTTTTTATAGTCCAGATCCTTTTAAGTGAATCGTATACAATATTATTCGCCCACAACTTTTCTCTTAATTTATCTCCGTCAAACTTCTCCATAATAAACTGGTAGCCAGTATGTATGGTATTATCGAATGATTGTACGTATACAAAGGTGTGCTTATCCAGCTGTATATGCACTTCACTTTTGGTTGGATCGTCACCATTAAATTGGTGCGCGTTCTCGAAGGTGATTTTTAGCTTGTTAGTAAATGGTATGAGGTAGATATTTGCAAATAGCGATACCACAAATATGAGCAAAGCGCATACAAAATAAGGGCGTAAAAAACGCATAAAACTTGCCTTACTACATAGTATAGGCACTATTTCAGTCTGATTAGCCATTTTGGCTGTAAAGAATATAACAGCCAGAAAATTAATCAGCGGCGATAGCAGGTTCATGTAGAAAGGAATAAAGCCTGCATAGTATTTAAATACTATTTCCTGTAGTGAGGAGTGGTTTTTCAGGAAATTATCTATGTGTTCAGATATATCAAAAACCACGGTTATTACCACAAAAATACCCAGCGTAAACATAAATGTGCCCAGGTATTTTTTAATGATATACCAGTCAATAGTTTTTAAATACCTGTCTAAAATAGCCCTCATTTATAGTTATAGTCTTTGTCCTAAACGGTTAACCATTACATTTTTCCAGTCGTAAAACTCACCCGATATTATTTTCTTCCGGGCTTCCTTTACCAACCATAAATAAAAATGCAGATTGTGTAATGTAGCAATCTGCGCACCTAATATCTCACCCGAATGTATCAAATGGCGTAAATAAGCTTTTGAATAAGCGGTATCTGCAAACAGGTCGCTGTTTTCTTCAATCGCCGAAAAATCATTTTTCCATTTTTCATTTTTTATGTTGATTATGCCATCTTTTGTAAAAAGCATGCCGTTACGGGCATTGCGGGTAGGCATTACACAATCAAACATATCAATTCCTAAAGCAATATTTTCCAATATATTAACCGGTGTCCCAACGCCCATTAGATAACGCGGTTTTTGCTCTGGTAATATATTGCAAACAATTTCTGTCATTGCATACATCTCTTCTGCAGGTTCACCAACGGAAAGTCCGCCAATTGCATTGCCCTCACGTTCAAAAGATGCTATAACTTCGGCTGATTGTATGCGGAGGTCTTTATATACTGATCCCTGTACAATCGGGAACAAGGTTTGGCTGTACCCGTACTTAGGTTCTGTGCTGTCAAAACGCTCACAGCAGCGTTTAAGCCAGCGATGGGTCATTTCTATCGAT
This sequence comes from Bacteroidota bacterium, assembly GCA_013286325.1. Taxonomy (GTDB): domain Bacteria; phylum Bacteroidota; class Bacteroidia; order Sphingobacteriales; family Sphingobacteriaceae; genus Mucilaginibacter. The sequence goes on from JABDFZ010000085.1 coordinate 1,804, forward strand.
CGCCGGGCATAATTATATTCACATGGATAAGGTGTACATTCATCAAAGGCCATAATAATATCGGCCCCTATTGTACGCTGGGTATCCATTACATTTTCGGGCGTAAAAAGGTGCTTAGACCCATCAATATGCGAGCGAAAAGTAACGCCTTCTTCTTTTATTTTTCGTACTTCGGTAAGCGAGTACACCTGGTAACCGCCGCTGTCGGTTAAAATAGGGCCTTCCCAGCCGTTAAACTTATGCAGTCCTCCGGCACTTTCCAGTGTGCTTAAACCCGGCCTTAAATATAAATGATAGGTATTGCCCAATATAATCTGTGCCTGTATATCATTTTTAAGCTCGTGCTGATGTACTGCTTTTACCGTTCCGGCTGTGCCAACCGGCATAAATATAGGTGTCTGAATAGTTCCGTGATCTGTGGTGATCTCGCCTGCGCGGGCTTTTGAAAGCGGATCTTGTGCTGTTAATTTAAATTTCATTATTACGGGTGCAAAATTAATAAATTAAGCGGGTTGAAACGTTGGAATGTTTTAAAGTTGAAATGTTATGGATTTGAACGCGAATGTTTTGATTTATTTAACATTGCAACCTTTCAACCTTACAACTTTCCAACAATTTTTAACAACTTTGCAGGATTATTTTTGACCCCGTTTTGGAAACATACATTCGCGAAGCATTATTCATTTTATTCCAGTTTTGTTTTATAATTCAGCTATACTTTCTTGTAAATAACCAGAGCAGGCTCAGGGCTTATAAACCGGTGGAAGAACTACCCACTGGCACTGTTCCGATATCTGTAATTATAAGTGCACGTAACGAAGCCAGGAATTTACGCGAAAATCTGCCTGCTATCTTAGAGCAAAACTACCCTGATTTTGAAGTTGTAGTGATTAATGACTGTTCTTACGACTCATCAGACGAAGTATTGGAGGAACTAAAAAAGACACATCCGCATTTAAAAGTTGTAACCATAACTGAACACGACAGGTTTAAAACCGGCAAGAAATTCGCTTTGACACTGGGGATAAAGGCTGCAAAAAACGAAAACCTCCTGTTTACGGATGCTGACTGCGTGCCTGCTTCAGAAAACTGGATAGCTTATATGGCTGCAAATTTTAACAGTTCAACTCAAATTGTGCTGGGATATTCGCCATATAAACGTACGGGGAACTTTTTAAACCCGTTTATCCGGTTCGAAACTATAAAAACAGCCATAAATTACCTTTCATCAGCTATAAATGGTGATGCCTATATGGGGATAGGCCGTAACCTGGCTTACACTAAAACATTGTTTTTTGGCGCTAAAGGATTTGCAGCACATATGCATATTATATCAGGCGATGACGATCTTTTTGTAAACCAGAATGCAACACCTGATAATACGGCAATTGAAATTAACGCTGATGCATTTATTTATACTGATGCAAAGACCTCATTAGGGGCTTTATACAAGCAAAAAAAACGTCACTTCGGCGTTGGTAAATTTTATAAACAAAGGCACCGCCGCATGTTGAGCATCGATGCCGCGAGCGGTTTCCTCTTTTATATTTTATTAACATTATGCCTAGTTTTCAACTTTGAACCTTTGTTAGCCATAGGTTTGTTTATGTTTAGATTGATTTTTCAATTGATCATTTATAGTAAGTTGTTTAAGCGGTTAAATGGCAAAGATTTGTTATGGTACCTTCCTTTTTTTGATATGATTTATTATCTTTATTTAAACACTTTTGGGTTGATTGGAACTTTTATAAAAACTACTCAATGGAAATAAATTCGAATTTTACCGAGAACGCAAAAAATGATTTTCATCTTGTTGTTAAAGCAAGGCAAGGCGATCAAAAAGCGTACGCCGACCTCATGCACAGGTATAAAGATTCTATTTATTTCATGGTGCTAAAAATGGTAAATAATAAAGAGGATGCGATGGACCTTACGGTTGAAACCTTTGCCAAAGCATTTGAAAAATTAGATAAATACCACCCTGATTATGCCTTTAGTACCTGGTTGTTCCGCGTGGCCACCAATAATTGTATCGATTTTATAAGGAAAAAAAAATTGAATACAATGTCGATCCACGGCATGATGGATGATGATGGTGAAGAAAAACAACTGCAAATTAAAGCTGATGTGCTTAACCCTGAGGAAAGCTCCATTAAAAAACAGCAAACACATGAGTTAAAATTACTTATAGAAAGTTTACCCGCGCGCTACCGTAATTTGATAACGCTTAGGTATTTCGACGAACTCTCATACGAAGAAATAGCGCAGCAGCTCGACCTGCCATTGGGAACGGTTAAGGCTCAGTTATTCAGGGCAAGATACCTGTTAGGTAATATCATTAATCGCTTCAACAGAGATGATATCTGACGAACTGCTTAAATATTTCCCCAATCTTACTGCACATCAGGTACAGCAATTTAACAGGCTGCAAGAGCTATATACCTTCTGGAACAACCAGATCAATGTAATATCGCGCAAGGATATTGATTTCCTTGGCGAGCGGCATGTATTGCACTCATTGGGCATAGCTAAAATAGTATCCTTTTTACCAGGCGAAACAGTTTTGGACGTAGGTACAGGTGGTGGTTTTCCAGGTATTCCGCTTGCTATATTATTTCCTGAAACGCAGTTCCATTTGGTTGATTCTATAGGTAAAAAAATAAAAGTGGTTCAAGAAGTTTCAAAAGCATTGGGCCTGAAAAACGTTAAAGCAACACACCAGCGTGCCGAGCAAATAGACGAAAAATTTGATTTTATAGTATCGAGAGCAGTAACCCAGCTCAAGGATTTTTATCCATGGATCAGGGGGAAGTTTAGCAAAACATCAAAAAATACATTATCCAATGGTATACTTTACCTGAAGGGGGGAGACCTTAGTCAGGAAATTACTGAGTCGGGATTAAAGGTTACCCAATATTATTTGAAAGACTATTTTGATGAGGAGTTTTTTGAAACCAAACAGGTGATCTATATTAAAGGGTAACCCGAACCGGGATTACACTGATTTTAGGGATTTACACCGATTCCTTTTAAAGGAAATATAATGATTTTTGAGAGTGATTGCACCGATTTTGGCGAATATTAATATTATTAAAAGAGGATCATTTCTGTTTGATAATTCAATCGCAATAGGTGAAATCATTTATTAATAACAAATTGCCGAAGCGGTTTTAGCCGATCAGCAAATTGAACCTCAATATTGAGGAGATGGTAGTTGAGGCGATTCATCGTACCCTATTTGTTAGCTACTTTGCCGTTTATCTTCACTTTTGTAACCGGCTTGCCTTGTGCGGTAATATTCCCATTATTATCAACTTTAACACCAGGGAGTTTTTTAACCAGGTCCTCATCGGGTTTTGATAAAATGATGTTAGCATTTTATGGATTAGTATCCGTTTTCAAAACTTTTGGAGGTACAGGCGGCGGCGGTGGTGGAACTTTGTCCTTTTTGATATTTGGTGGAAGCTTCACTTGGTCTACCTTTGGATGTGCAGGTGCTACTGGTGCAATGTCTTTTTTGACAACTGGTTTCGGAAACTTTACCTTGCGTGGTTTTGGCGGTGCAGGTGGCGGTGGTGGCGGGATCTTTTTGCCGGTATCTCTCTTTACTACCTGATTATTAGCTGGCTTCTGATTTTTATTTTCAATGATTTTAATAGCCGCAGTTTTTTTTGCAGGTATTACATCGAACCAGCCATAATTTTTACTGAACCCCAAAGTTGAAACACAGAGCAGCGCCATACAAACGGGCACCGTCAAGAGGTACTTTAGCCTGGCTAAATTCCCCGAACGTTTTTGATTTAACATAATGATCCTCTTTTTTAGTAAATTATAATTGAAAAATGAATGTGTAATAGGCGAGCCGCTAATGCCGTAAGCATTATCAACTAAAAATGAAGAGTAGGTGAGGGCGTCATTTTCGTATGCTGCGGTTTGTTCATCGGCAATATATTCATGTACTGTTTTAAGGCTTAACTGTAGCAGATAAATAAAAGGGTTAAACCAATTAATGATCTTAATGACCTCCAAAAAAACAATATCCACCGAATGTTTTTGGTTGATATGTACCAGTTCGTGCCTGATAATGGTCTCTACTCCATTTACTTTTGTGCCAATAAAAACGTAATTGAAAAAGGAAAATGCAGTGTTCGAACCTTCTACTTTTACCAGTTTATACCTGTCGTTTAGCAGATCGTTTTGCGCATTCGTTAACCTGATTAGCTGAATGCATTTCAAAGTAAGTATCACGACCATTATTAATACCCCTAAAACATAGGCAGATAAAATACCATCCTGTAAGGTAAAATTCGATACTTCAGCAGCCACTCTTGGTATAATGCGATCATTCTCAACATCCAAGCGTGGTTTTAAAACACCTATCTGTATTACAGGTATTATGTAAGCTATAATGCAGGTAGTCAACAGATAAGCTCTGTTCAGTTTGTAATGGGTTTCCTTATCCAGAAAAACAAAATACAGCAGATAAAATACCGACAGGTAAATATTAGCTTCTAGGAGGTAATGCAGCCAGTTCATGATTTTTTGTTTTTAAGGTTATTAATAAGCATACTTAATTCGTCCAGATCTTTTACATCCAGGTTCTTTTCATCCACTATAAATGATACCAGGCTTTTGTACGAATCGCTGAAATAACTTTTCATCATTTTATCAAAGGTGAACTTTTTGTAAACATCCTCACTTATTGCAGGGAAGTAAACATGCGAGTTACCATAGGCCTTATGATCAATAAATCCTTTGCCTTCTAACACCCTTACTACGGTAGATACTGTGTTGTATGCAGGTTTAGGGTCGGGCATTTCTTCAATAATGTCTTTTACAATAGCTTCTTTTAATTGCCATAATATTTGCATTATTTGTTCTTCAGCTTTTGTTAATTCTTTAATATTCATAGCAAACTATTTTTATAGTTGAGTAAAGGTAGAACTATTTTCATAGTTTGCAAACTATTTTTATAGTTTTTTATTTAATGCTAAAATTGTTAGGATTTTTATATTTTAGAAGGATAAAGCAGATGGGTAAGTCTGAAGTCTTGAGTTCGAAGTCCTAAGTAAGGAAAATAACAAATTTCTCCTTTAAACTTAGGACTCAAGACTCTGAACTTTAGACTTAAAACCTCCGCTCATACCAATAAATATGTCATTACTCCACAGTGTAGCTTTAACTTTTGTAAAAAATATTGGCCCAACTTTAGCCAAATCATTAATTGCACATTTTGGTAACGCCGAAGATGTATTCAGTGCTTCGGCAGGTAAATTGCTCAAAGTTCCCGGCATAGGAGGGAAAACAGTTGCCAGTCTCGATTTTAATGCAGCGCTGAAAAAGGCAGAAAATGAGTTGAAATTTATCGAAAAGAATGAGGTAGAGGTGATCTTTTATACCGATGCTAAATATCCTAAACGTTTAAAAAGCTGTAATGACTCTCCCGTTTTATTATATTCCAAAGGTAATGCCGACTTAAATACTCATCATATTGTAAGTGTAGTTGGCACCCGTAATGCTACTGAATATGGCAAAGGCCTTTGCCGCCAGTTGATTGAAGAATTGCAACAGCATAATGTTTTAGTGGTAAGTGGCCTGGCGTTGGGTATTGATGTGGCTGTACACAAAGAGTGCTTAAAACAAAATGTGCCAACAGTTGGTGTAGTAGGGCATGGACTCGACCGGATGTATCCAAGCCAAAACCGAGCAACGGCAGAAAAAATGCTTGAAAATGGAGGTATATTATCAGAATATCCTTCCGGAACTGCTCCAGACAGGGAAAATTTCCCGCAACGAAACCGCATAGTTGCCGGCATTGCTGATGCCACTATTGTTGTAGAGGCAGGTATAAAGGGCGGCGCGCTGATTACTGCGGAAATAGCAAACTCTTACAACAGGGATGTTTTTGCTTTCCCGGGTAGATTGGGCGATGAGTTTTCCGAAGGCTGCAACTTCCTCATTCGTAATAATAAAGCCCAACTGCTTACCTGTGCTGCTGACCTTGCTTATAGCCTTGGCTGGGAAATTAGCGATGGCTCCAAACCAGTTGTTGAGCAGTTTCTGCTGCCTCTTGACCTTTCTGCCGATGAAAGTTTGATATTTAATATGATAAAGGAAAACAATGGCCCTTTAGCTATTGATGATCTTACTATAAAAACTAATATGGCAACCAGCCAGCTGGCTATGAATTTATTGAATATGGAAATGCAGGGTTATATCAGATCACTGCCGGGGAAAACTTATTGTATTTCGTGAGTGAAGGATAGAATATGGTGATTAGAGAATAGTTAAACTATTCACTCTCCACCAATTTATTCATTCGGTGAGCTATAATAAACCAGTTTTCCAATATCCTTGCTAACAGATGCCCAATCATCTATTTCAAAATCAATTAAGGCAACAGTACTGGTGTGTACTTCCATCGCTTCACCTGTCAAATAACTGAGGATCATGCTTATGCCCGGATTATGGCCAACGAGCGCTATAAAATTATATTCATCCGGAAATTCATTAATTACCCGGAGTAATGTCTTCTGGCTGGCCTCATATATAGCTTTATTTTCTGTGGATTTTGGTAAAGACAAATGATCCGCAAATATTTCAGCTGTAGTTTTTGTTCTTAAGGCCGGGCTTGTTACTATTAATTGAGGGATTAACGATTTTTCTTTAATCCTGTCAGCCATAAAAGCAGCATCCTGCATGCCAATATACTTTAGCGGACGATCAATATCCTTGCAATTGGTATCTTTTTCGGCTTTGGCATGCCTTATTAACAATAACTTTTTCATGGCGATGTTAATTTTAATTGAAACTTATGTCTTTGGTATTTATACGCAAACAACGATACAAAGTACAACTAATTGGGTATTTAAATGAAGGTATTTTTCATTTAAATTGTTTTAAAAACGGAAGGATTTATTTGCTTTATTAAGCCAATGTTTTTAAACTATAAATTTGTTCAAACTATTAACAATAGCTTCAGGTTCAATGTTATACAAACAGGCATAATCTTTACGGAAGCAGGGCTTGTTACCGTAAATTGAGCATGGCCTGCACTCAATGTTATCAGCAACTATATTATTTTCGGATTGGCCATAACCTAAAAAACCAGCAAAGTGATGCGTTGCGCCCCAAACAGAAACTACCGGAATACCCTGGAGTGATGCCAGGTGCATACCTGCAGAATCCATGCTCATCATTACATCCAGACGGCTTATAACTTTGAGTTCCTGTTCCATATTTAAACGCCTAACCAATGAGGTGACGGATTTATATTTTTGCTGCCATTGCTGGCAAATTTCTTCCTCAAGCAGCGATCCGCCAAACAAAAATAATTTTACATTTTTGGCATCTAACAGCTTAATAACTTCCTCAGTCCGTTCGAGTGGGTAAATTTTACCCCTATGTTTTGCAAAAGGGGCAATGCCGATCCAGGTATTTGATTTTTTGCCCGTTATTGCCAAAAGTTCATCCGTAAGCTCTTGTCGATTTTTAATTAGTTGATTATCAAGTGTAACTGAAAAACCTAATTTCCTGAACACATCGGCATATCTTTCTGTAGTTGGCTTTAGTTGTTTTAAAACCTTGTCAGGGAAACGGGTTAGTAGTTTTTTTTCATTTCTGCCTTTATCAATACAGGCATAAGCCAAGCCCGAAAGACTGAAAAGTCTTCGTAATAAATTAGTCCTTAAATTATTATGTAAGTCGGCAAAGGCATCGTAATGATCATTTTTCTTTAACGCCTTGAATAGTTTTATTATGCCTGCAAATCCTTTGTAATAAATATTAAGGTCGGCTGAAAAATAAGTAAGGCGGGGAATATTGTTAAAGAAATCAGCAAATTCAGGCCTTGAAACGTAGGTGATTTTTAGTTCAGGATTTTGACTTAGTACCGCTTTTATAACCGGAACTGTCATGGCCACATCACCCATTGCCGAAAACCGGACTGCCAATATGTGCTTTGGTCCCGGCATTTATTTTTTACTATTATACAAAACCGGATTCAGCTCCGGGTCATTGTACATTTTCATCTGGCGGTAAACCTTCATATACTTTTCGCCATTTTGTATATCCTCAATCAGTTCATCAATTGCCAGCGAAAGATCAATTTGCTGTTGTAATAATATGGCGAGTTTTCCTTTTCGTTGATTTAAATCGGCCTCACTAACATTTGCACGGGTTGTTTCTTCGCGCATATGATAGATCTTTAGTGCCAGAATTGAAAGCCTGTCAATGGCCCATGCCGGACTTTCCGTATTTATCCGGGCTGTTTCAAGTGGCTGAACATCTTTGTATTTGGTAAGAAAATAACTGTCAATTACTTCAACTATATCTGTCCTTTCCTGGTTCGAGCTATCAATCCTGCGTTTCCACTTCAAAGCCTCAACCGGATCAATCGAAGGGTTACGGATCTCATCTTCCATGTGCCATTGCGCAGTATCAATCCAGCATTTGATATAAAGTACATTATCAAAAGTGCCCTCTTCAAAAGGGTTTTCATAAGCCTTATCTATATCGTTATACAAATGATAATCATTTATAGCCCTTTCAAATACCTCGTTACAAAGCTTACTTATCATTTTATGCTTTTCTTTCTTTTATTTTATTAATAATTGAGGTTGAGGAATATCCCTCAACAAATTGAATGGTTTTAACTTCGCCGCCGTTTGCAATAACCTCTTTGCCACCTACAATATTTTCGATAGAATAGTCTGCTCCTTTTACCAGTACATCGGGCATAAGGGCAGTAATCAATTCAAGTGGTGTATCTTCCTCAAAAATCACAACTCCATCTACAAAAAATAAGGCTGCCAGCAAAGCTGCCCTGCTACTTTGGTCATTTACAGGGCGGCTTTCACCTTTTATGCGCCTTACCGAACTATCAGCATTAAGCCCAATAATCAATTTATCACCCAACTCTGCTGCTTTTGCCAGGTAAGTGACATGCCCGATATGAAGCAGATCAAAAACGCCATTGGTAAATACGACCTTTTTTCCCTCTTTTTGCCATGAAGTAACCATGGTTTTAAGTAAGGGTAGGGTTTGTATTTTATTTAACAGCTGTTTTTCTATGTCGGTTCTCATTGGTTAAAATAAATCGTCAACAGCTTTACAAAGGATATGACCTATTAAAATATGCATTTCCTGTATTCTGGCTGTAATGTCTGAAGGGATGATGATATTTAAATCGCAAAGCCCGTTCATTTTTCCGCCATCTCTACCCGAAAGCCCTAATGTTATACAACCGAAACTTTTGGCGGTTTCAAAAGCATTCAATATCCCCTGGCTGTTACCACTGGTTGAAATGCCGATAAACAGATCGTCTGGTTTGGCTAAAGCTTCAACCTGCCTCGAAAAAACGTGATCGTATCCGTAATCATTAGCAATTGCAGTTAGCGCTGAGGTGTCGGTTGTTAAAGCAATACCAGGTAATGCTTTACGGTGTTTAACAAAGCGCCCGCTCAATTCAGCCGCAATGTGTTGTGCATCTGCTGCACTGCCGCCATTACCTGCAATTAAAACCTTGTTGCCATTTTGTATAGTTGTTATTATCATTTCGCAAGCCTTTTCAATATCGCCGGTTAATTGGCCGATAACTTTATTTATAAGCTGCTGATGATCTTTAAGTTCTTCAATAATCATGTTTTGGATTTCGAATTTCGGAATTCAGATTTACTTAGATTTTTGCAAATATACCAATGAACAATTGAACCGTAAGCTAAACTTCCATGTCTTTTATAATTTCATCAATTGTAGTAGTGGCACTGCCAACATGCCTAATTACTATTGCCGCAGCATGATTTGCCAGCTCACATGCTTCCTCAACAGAAAAACCTAACGCAATAAAATAAGCAATGGTTGCTATAACAGTATCTCCTGCACCAGTAACATCAAACACCTCTGTTGCTTTTACAGGCAATAATTTGCTTGATTGTTCAGTTAATATTGCCATTCCTTCTTCTGATAGAGTGACAATTAAATAGGCTGTTTTGGTTTGAGAAAAAATTGTCTTAGCCGCTTCCGGTAAATCATCAATGCTTTTTATCGATTCTGTTTTGGCTGCTTCAGCAAGCTCTTTGCGGTTAGGCTTTATCAGGTAAGCGCCATTATACTTTTCATAATTTAACCCTTTGGGGTCTATTATTACCTTCTTTTGATAATCATTCGCAATTTTTATAAGCCGCTGTGTAAGCTTTGGCGCAAATAAACCTTTGTTATAATCGGAGAATATAACAATATCTGCACTGTCGATAATTGCAGTAAGTTTATCGGCAAGTTCATCTTCTAACCCTTTCGATATAGGGTCTGTAACCTCCCGATCAACCCTTACCAATTGATGCCTTCCTGCTAAAACACGGGTTTTAATGGTTGTCGGCCTTGTACTATCTTTAATAATTGTATTGGTTTTAACACCTTCGCTTTCCAATATTTCAATTAACTGACTTCCTGTTACATCATCGCCAACAACACCTGCCACAGTAACATTTGCACCCAGGGCAACCAGGTTTTGAACAACATTACCCGCCCCGCCTAAAGTAGTCGACTCATTTTTTACATTAACTATTGGGACAGGAGCTTCGGGCGATAACCTTGTAGCATTACCCCATATGTAATGATCGATCATCAGATCGCCTATAACCAGTATAGATGGCTGCTTTTTAGAGGATTGTATAGATCGTACTTTGTTTATTAAGTTTGTCATTGAGTCATTAAGTCATCGGGTCATTGATTTTTATCAGCATGACTCCGGATTATTCAGCTATAAAATTAATCTCCAATCCCTAACCTCTGTTCACTGAAGTTTTTTTAGAGAAAAACTTCTCAATTTCATGCAATGATAATGCATTTAAGCATCTTTCTTTATATAAACCACCTTTTCGTGCAACTAACAAGCCATAATAAGTATCTAAAAATCCCTCTCTGCGGTGCGCATCCGGGTTAATTGACAACCATACACCTTTATCAAGTGCATATTGATGCCAGCGCCAGTCAAGATCGAGACGGAGTGGGTTGGCGTTAATTTCTATCACCACATTATTGGCAGCGCAGGCATCAATTACTTTTTTATAGTCGATAGGATAACCTTTACGGCTTAATAATAACCTGCCAGTGGGGTGCCCTAATATGGTTGTATAAGGGTTTTCAATAGCTTTTATCAGGCGCGAAGTCGCTTTCTCTTCATCCATTTTAAGGAGCGAGTGTACAGAAGCTACTATAAAATCGAATTTCTTTAATATTTCATCAGGATAATCAAGCGAGCCATCATATAAAATATCCGATTCAATGCCTTTAAATATTTGGAACCCATTTAATTTTTTATTCAGATGATCTATTTCTTCCTGTTGCTGCAATACACGTTCAATGCTTAAGCCCTTGGCGTAAAAGGCGCTTTTGCTATGATCGCACATGCCCAAATACTCCAGCTTTAACTCATCACGACAATACAGTGCCATTTCTTCAACCGTGTTTATACCGTCGCTCCAGGTACTGTGGTTGTGTAAGGTCCCTTTAAGGTCGTGATGGCTGATTAATTGCGGCAATGTGTTTTTTTCCGCTCTTTCAATAAAAGCAGTACCTTCCCTAAGCTCCGGATGTATAAATTCTAACCCAGCCTTTTTGTAAATCAGTTCTTCGCTTTCCGGCTGATCTATAATATCTGTAACCCTGCTTAAAACAGCACTTACATGTTCATCGGTGCCTGTTTGTACAAACAGTTCTTTATAATAATAACGTTTTTCTACACATATAATATCAACTTCCAATCCGTTTTCAAGGCTTCCGGTGATACGATGCTTTTCGGATTTAATGCCGCTCATAATATCCGAGTGCAATAAAGTATTGAAAGCAATTTCCTGGTCGCGACTGCCCAACACTATGGTAAGTGTATCAATAATTTCGCAACACCTGCGAAATTCGCCTGCAATTTCAATCAATCCATCCGGGAAAATGCTTTTTAATTGCTCAACAAAATCCTTGGCTTCTGCTTCTACCTTGGCATATAAAAATTTGCCATTGGCAGCCATATTAAATTCAATAACCTTGCGGATCTCTTCCTGTGTTTTTAGTCCGAACCCTTTTGCTTCAACCAGGCGGTTCTCGTTACATGCGTAAAAAAGCTCACCAATATTTTCAATGCCAAGTTCGCGCCAGATAATGGCCACTTTTTTAGGGCCTATACCTTTAATGCCCATCATTTCAACTATTCCTTGCGGGGTTTTGGCAAGCAACTCATCCATCTCGGCCATTGTACCGGTTTCAAGCAGCTCAGTAATTTTAGCAGCCAGGCTTTTACCTATGCCATCAATTTTTTCAAGTTCTTCTGTTTTTTTTCCTGCAATAGGGAAGGGCAGCTTATCAACTTTAAAAGCAGCGTTAGCAATTGATTTAATCTTGAACGGATTAATATCGTGCAGTTCCATTAGTTGCGATAACAGTCGGAGTTTTCGGGCTACAGGTTTATTTTCCATAATTGATTGAAGGTGTAAAAATACGAAAGCCGCCCAATATACAGGCGGCCTTCTAATCAAAATATGTATTTAAAACTAATTAATCGCAATATCATAAGGCATGCGCGCTTGTGGGGTGCGCATCATTTGTGTTACACTTTTTATTTGCTGGTAATATTTAAAATTATCACCCAGTTCTGATTTTATAAAGTGAGCCTTTATTTCGGCATTCATACCTAAGCCAAACTTATTTAAAAAGCTCTTTTGCTCAGGGTATGCTATCAGGCTGTATTTTTTAATATTTGCTTTCTTCGCAGCTGCCTTTACAGCATCATTAATATTACCCAAACGGTCAACAAGGCCTATTTTTACGGCTTGTGTGCCTGTCCAAACACGGCCCTGCCCAATGCTGTTTATATAATCCTGCGTTTTATTGCGGCCAACTGCTACTGCTTTTGTAAAGGAATCATAACCCTGGTTAACCTGATTTTGAAGGATTGCCTTTTCTTCGGGTGTTAAAGGCCTGGATACATCACCCAAATCAGCGTATTTACCGGTTTTTACACCATCGAACGTGATGCCCAATTTATCATTGAAAAACTTTTGCATGTTTGGCAGCACTGCGAAAATACCTATCGAGCCAGTTATGGTATTAGGTTCTGCTATAATTGAATCGGCTGCGCAGGCTATGTAATAACCGCCAGATGCTGCAAGATCGCCCATTGATACAATAATTGGTTTAACTTTTTTGGTTAACATCACTTCGCGCCAGATCACATCAGATGCAAGTGAACTGCCCCCGGGGGAATTAACCCTGAAAACCACAGCCTTTATTTTATCATCAAGCCTAGCTCTACGCAATGCTTTCGAAATTCTTTCCGATCCGATGGTATTATCATCACCCTCGCCGCCAACAATATCGCCAGAAGCATATATAACGGCTATCTTGTTTTTCGAGCCGCTATCCTTATCATTTGCATCCTGCGAATCACTTTTGCCATAATCACTCAGTTCAACACTTTTTAAATCATCTTTAGCGTCAATCCCGGTGCGTCTTTTAAGTTCATCTAAGATTTCGTCTTTATATTTTAATCCGTCAACCAGCT
>JABDFZ010000086.1 GCA_013286325.1 Bacteroidota bacterium
GGCGGCATCATCGTCAATTAGAAGTGCGCCTTTAAACCCTTTGTATTTTTTCATACGGATTTAGATTTAATTGGAATAGTAAAATAAAAAGTGCTCCCTGAGCCGGGTTGAGATTTTACATATATCTCGCCACAGTGCGATTCAATAATTTTTTTGCAATGAGCAAGCCCTATTCCGTTGCCCTCGTAAACATCCCGTGTGTGCAACCTTTTAAAAAGCCGGAATATCTTTTTTACAAATTTGGCTTCAATCCCAATTCCATTGTCCTTTACCGCAAAGCGCCAAAATTTATCTAACAAAACAGCCTCAATAGTTATAAGGGGAGTTGTCCCCTGCCCCCTGAATTTAATGGCGTTGGTAATCAGGTTTTGAAATAACTGCCTGATTTCTAAAGGATACCCTACAATTATAGGTAAGTTATCATAAACAATAGTTGTTCCTGTGGCCTTTATCAGGCTTGAAAGATCTTGTTGCAATTCTGTTAAAAGCAGGTTGCAATCAATTGTTTCAGCTGCTTTATCAATGCCAATACGCGAGTAGTCCAGTAATCCGGTAATAAGGTATTTCATGCGGTTTGCCGCCTGGTTAATAAACTCAAAATAAATTTGAGAATTTTCATCAAGCGTTTCAGCGTATTCCAGCTGCATTAGCTCAACAAAATTGGTGATTGTTAGCAACGGTTCCTGCAAATCATGCGAGGCTATGTAAGCAAATTGTTCAAGCTCTTTGTTTTTCCTTTCAACCTCTAACAGGTGTTTTTTAATAGTTATCTCCGCCATCATTTTTTCCGTCAAATCACGGGTAACCTTGGCGTAACCTGTAACATTATTATTTTCGTCGTGCAAGGCCGTTATTGTAATAGAACCCCAAAACAGGGTACCATCCTTTCGCTGCCGCCAGCTTTCATGAAAAGTAGTTCCCTTGCGGTCTGCCTCGCTCAATATAGCGGCAGGCACTTCCTTCCTGCGTTCCTCTTCAGGGTAAAAAACGCTAAAATGCCTGCCAATTATCTCTTCAGCTTTATAGCCTTTTATCTTTTCTGCCCCTTTATTCCAGGTAGCTATGTTACCGGCTTTATCTAACAAAAAAATGGCATACCCGTCGGTTTCCTCCATCATTTTCAGTAAAAGTGACTGATGATTTTGGGTCGTAGTATTTTTAGTTATAGCACTGTTGAGTTTTGTAATCAAAGCAATTTTTAATTTAAATTATCAGGTTTATTAGGGTATACCGTTATTTTATCATATTGCAGATAAGCGAAATCGGGGCATTATTTCAGATATAATTATGTGGGCCATGATGAGTAATTATTGTTTAAATAGCCCCAATATCTAAAGTAGATGTTTAAACGTCTATAAAAAATGACATTGGTCACTTTTCTATATGGCCATGCTAAAAAGCTGTGTAACAGGCTTATCGGCCCAAAAACGAGTATCAAAACACATACAGATGTTTCTAAGAAACCGCTGTCCTAAAGGCGTCACTATTAATACGGAATCATTTAATAAAATCAATCCGTCATTTTCCAATGGCTGTAACCGGGTTAAAATATTTGAAAACTCTTCACTCATTCCTTCGGTCTCATCCCAGTAAGCATAGGCTTTACACATTATGTTTAGTATTTGCCTGCGGATAATGAGATCTTCGTTATTAAGCAAATGCCCCTTTACTATAGGGAAGTCAGCATTGCTTACTGCAGCAAGATACTCTTCAACTGTTTTTACATTTTGAGCAAATCCGTACCAGGAGTCGCTTATAGAGGAAACGCCCAAACCAACCAGCAATTGCGTGTGCTGATTGGTATAGCCCATAAAGTTACGGTGAAGATGGCTATGTTTTTTTGCTTCGAGCAGCTCATCACCCGGCAATGCAAAATGATCCATCCCCACTTCTTCATAACCAAAGCTAAGGAGCATGCTCCTGCCTATAGCCTGCAACTTTGCCTTTGTTTCGGCATCAGGCAGGTCGTTTTCTGTAAACTTACGCTGGCCGGGTTTAATCCACGGAACATGCGCGTAACTGTAAAAAGCAATTCTGTCAGGTTTTAAACTACTTACAATATTCATGGTATTAATAAGTCCCTCCAGGTTTTGAAGCGGAAGACCATAAATGAGGTCGTAATTAATAGATGTATAACCAATTCGGCGCGCCTGTAGGGTAACCGCAAGTACCTGTTCAAAGGTTTGCCAGCGGTTAATTATAAATTGCACTTTCGGATCAAAATCCTGGATACCCAGGCTCAATCTTCTGAAACCCAGGTCATACAGAGTTTGTAAATGTGTAACGGTAGTATTGGCCGGGTGTGCCTCAAAACTAAATTCGGCCTTTTCATGTATGTGTACGCCGTCAAGTATACCATCAATCAATTTATGCAGGTTTTCCGCGCTGAAAAATGTTGGAGTGCCTCCACCTAAATGTATCTCCCGGATTACTGGTACGTCCCTGAATACGTTGCGGTATAATTTCCATTCCTTTAGCACTGCCGCAATATAAGGTCCTTCTACTCTGTGGTTTTTGGTGATGCGCGTATTACAGCCACAATAGGTGCACAGGCTTTCGCAGAAAGGCAGATGAATATATAAACTGATGCCTGACGCTATATTACTTTCGTCGAAAGAGATCTTAACCGATTCTTTCCAGTAATCTATATCGAATGTATTATTATCCCAATAAGGCATAGTGGGATAGCTGGTATAGCGCGGCACGGCAACATTATATTTGTTGGAGAGTGTTTTATAAAAATTTTCCATAAATCAGGGAAGGGTACTATTTTGAGGTTCGGAGATCTCCTTGCAATTTTTTGAACAGGCACAAGCCTTGCCCACACACTTTCCGGCTTGCCAAAGGTCGAGGCTTTTAATGGTTTGGTCTGCTATTTCCTGCAATGCTTCGGTTGTAAGGTAAGCTTGATGAGGGGTGATCAGCACATTTGGATATTGCAGCAAAGCAGTGAGTTGTGCATCTTTAATCTTATCCATTTCATGATCTTCAAAAAACAGGTCTTTTTCAAATTCATATACGTCAAGCCCCAGATAACCAATTTTTCTGTTTTCCATGGCAACAAGCAAGTCGGTAGTATTAATCAGTTGCCCTCGGGATGTATTGATCAGCATAACGCCATCCTTCATTTTATCCAGCACATCTTTATTTATAAAATGGCGGGTTTCAATGGTAAGCGGTATGTGTAATGAAATTATATCGGCTGTGCTTAGCAGGAAATCTAACGAAACCTGTTTGATGTTGCGCAGGCTCCGTGGGAAATTAGGATCGTATCCAATAACATGGCTGCCCAGCCCGTGATATATGGCCGCCACCGCCTGCCCGGTATTGCCCAGGCCAATTATGCCTACTGTTTTTCCTGAAAAATTAAATCCCACCAGGCCATCGTTCCTGAAATCGAATTTATGGCTGTTAACATCGGCTTTAATTAAATGCCGGTTTAAAGCAAAGGCCATTCCAACGGCATGCTCTGCAATAGCCTGGGGAGAGTAGGATGGTACGTTTGCAATTTTTATCCCAAAAGCAGCAGCTGCGGTTTTATCAATGTGGTCAGTTCCTGCCGAACGTGTTACTATAAATCTGATCCCTAAACCTGCCAGCTTTTCTATTACAGTAGCAGAAACATCGTCATTAGTAAAAACTATCACGGCATCCTTGCCCTGTGCATAAATTACCGTATCCGGACCTAATGGATTTGAAATAAGGGTAATGTCGTGCTTTTTCCGGTTGGCCCTTGCCAGATATTCTTTCTCGAAGGGCTTTATACTATAGGCTACCGCTTTCATTAGCTATTGTTTAAGTAAACAAAGCTACAGCCTGGGTTATGCTTATATAATGAGCGGCATCAGCCGGAATAGTGACAGTAATCAGTTTTTCATTTTGGCAAGTTTTTCAAGCTGAAGAATAGTGATCAGGCTGCCTTTCTTTTCAATTAGTCCCTCGTCCTTAAAATCCGATAAGGTACGGCTCACAGTTTCGGTGGCCATTCCAGCCATCGCAGCAAGGTCTTCACGGGTAATTTTAAAGCCAGAATTATTATCCGCTTCCTGACGGGATAAACGTATCATAGCTTCTGCCATCCGTTTTCTTACAGAATGATAGGCCAATTGCATTAACTGGTCTTCTTTATCTCTAACATTATTAGCCAGTAGCTTAATAAACTCGCGGGCCACTTCGGGGTAAAGGTTAAGAAGCTGCTCTATCTGGTCTTTGGGAATCAGGCAAACAACGCTGTCTTCCAATGCAGTGGCAGTATCTGTATATGGCTCGTTGGAGAGCAGGGCGTTTACCCCAAGATATTCTTCACTACCTATAATACCCGTCATCAGTTCCCGTCCATCTTCTGCTAATCGTATAGTTTTTATTTTTCCGCTTATCACCAGGTAAAGGCCAGTTCCTTTGTCCCCGTCATAGTAAATGATCTGGTTCTTTTTTATTTGCCGGCTTTTTCTTTCCTGAATGATCTTTTTCAACTCATTCAAGCCTTCATTTTTAGAGATTAAAGTATTTAGCCTGTCTAATGATTTACTATAAAAGTTTTTTTGGAGTTCCTTTTTTTTAAGCCGTGTTTCAATGGCGTTTAACAGATCCATATCGTCAAACGGTTTAGTTAAATAATCATCTGCACCCATTTCCATGCCTTTCCGCAAATCCAACCGCTCTGCCTTTGCAGTTAAAAAAATAAAAGGAATAGCAGCAGTTTCGGGGTTTTTATTCAGCATGTATAATACCCCATAGCCATCCAGCTCGGGCATCATAATATCGCACAGAATAATATCAGGTGTATGGTTAATAGCCAGGTCAACACCAACTTTGCCGTTTTTAGCTTCATAAACTTCATAGCCGGCCAACTCCAGTATCTCCACTACGTTTTCACGGATGTCATTATTGTCCTCGATGATCAGTACTTTCTTCTTCATGATATTGGGAATGTGATAGTGAATAAGGTTCCTTTATTAACATTGCTTTTAAAATCAATACGTCCTTTCATCAGGCCTGCGTAACGGGCCACAATATTTAATCCCAGCCCGGTACCGGGTATATTACCGGTATTGTGTGCGCGGAAAAATGCCTCAAACAAATGTTTCTGGTCTGCTTCAGGTATGCCTATGCCGTCGTCTTTTATGGTTATTATACACTGCCCCGGACCAATCTCCGTATTAAACTCGATGAAGGTGTTTTCACCAGAATACTTAATGGCATTACTGATGAGGTTAATAACACAATGCCGTACAAGGTTTTGGTCGAGGCTAGCCATGTTGTTTGTGCCAGTATGCTGGTAAATAATGCTTTGATTTTGTTTGGCTACCAGCTGTAGTTCTTCGGTTATTTCTTCCGAAAACTTTACCAGGTCAAAAGGTGTGCAGGAAACCTCAACCTTGCCCGCTTCAAGTTTTTCCAATGAAAGGAAATCATTAAGTATGCCGGTAAGATTACCCACTGCGCCTTTTATCTTGGCTACATGTTTCTTTATATTTTCGTTATCGTAAGGTTGTGCGTATTTCTCAATAAGCGATGCTGAAAGCTGTACAGCGCTTAACGGCGTCCGGAATTCATGCGAGGCCATAGAAACAAAACGGCTCTTTAACTGGCCTAATTCTTTTTCTTTTTCCAGCGAAAAGCTTACCTCTTCCTTAGCTTGCTGTAGAGCCATTACCGTCTCCTTCAACGAATGCGTACGGCTTTCCACCAATTCCTCCAAATGGGCGGCATATTCTTTTAACTGTTCCTCGGCTTCTTTTTCGCGCGAAAGGTCATGGATAAAACCTGCGAATATTTTCCGGCTAGCATACGGGACTTCACTAACACCAAGACGAAATGGAAAAGTTGTGCCGTCTTTCCGCAAACCGGTCACCTCTCTGCCAATGCCAATAATATGCGGATCGTGGGTCTGTTTGTAACGGTCAATATATCCGTCATGCTGTTCCCGGTAAGGCGCAGGCATCAGTGTAGAAATATTTTTACCGACAACTTCTTCAGGGCTGCATAAAAAAAGCCTGCAAGCCGCCGGATTAATAGATTCCACTATTCCCCTTTCATCAATTGTTATTATACCATCAATGGCGTTATCAATTATTGATTTTAAGAGGGCTGCGTTTTCCATATCCTGTTTAGTGACCGTTGTCACAAATATCTGCATTTTAATCAGTTAGAAAACGTAATACTTTTCATGGTAAAAAGTGATCTTCATCATTTTTTAAATGTTAGTAAGGCTTATTTTCTTAAGCTATTAAAATAACACTTTCTTACCTGTTTAAATATTTTCAAAAAACAGATTTTCAAAAAAACATATAGGGTGATAAATGTCACTTTCAATGATTCCTGAAGTCATTTATTAGCCAGCGGCCTCCGGGTACCTTAGCATCGGGATCAATGTAGTTATTAACCAGCATTGAATACTGATAATGAAAAACGAACTAAGAACCTTTCTTCTGACGATTAATAGCGGATCATCCAGCTTGAAATTCAGCTTATTTGATGCCTTTACGCTTGAACTTGAAATTTATGGAGTTGTTTGCGAGCTACAGCCAGGCGATCATCATTTCACGGTGAAAGACAATAAAGGCAAAGTGATTATAAGCCATGCTGTTAAATCTTTGAAAATAACCAATACAGAAAAGGAGATCATCAGCTTTTTACAGGATAACCGGCAAAAATACCCTGTTACAGCAATCGGCCATAGGGTGGTGCAAGGTGGTACAACTCACAAACAGCCGGAATTAATTACCGGCGACTTATTAAAAGAACTTCAACAGCTTACCTACCTGGCGCCTAATCACCTGCCAGATGAAATTAACCTGATCAAAACTTTTGGCGAGGCTTTTCCTGATATTATCCAGGTAGCATGCTTTGATACCTTTTTTCATCGTGATTTGCCCGATTATGCCCGCACGTATGCCCTGCCCGAAGAGTACAGGAAAAATGGCCTGATGCGGTATGGCTTTCACGGACTCTCCTACGAATCCATTTTGGAACAGCTTTCTGCAAAATACACCGGTTTAAAAAAGAAAAAGATCATCATTGCCCACCTGGGCAGCGGGGCCAGCATAGCTGCAGTAAAAAACGGGGTTTGTATTGATACCACCATGGGTATAAGCCCCATCGGTGGATTGATTATGAGTACACGCTGCGGCGATCTTGATCCCGGTGCAATTTTGTTTTTGTTACGCCAGCATAAGCTAAATGTTACCCAGCTCGACGAAATATTGAGCCATTCGTCAGGCTTAAAGGCAATTGCAGGAACCGGCGACATGGCTACCCTCATCCAAAAGACGTCCAAATGCCCTGAAGCGAAACTGGCTGTTACTATGTTTTGCTACCAGGTACAGAAGTTTATTGGTGCCATGACAGCAGCCCTGGGCGGCCTCGATCTGCTGGTCTTTACCGGGGGCGTTGGTGAAAATTCACCTCTGATCAGGAAGAAAATTTGTGAAGGTCTTAAATTTTCAGGAATAGAACTTAACAGTAAACATAATAAAGACAACCGCAGGGTTATTTCAAAAAAACATAGCGGAGTAAAGGTTTTGATGACCCCTGCCAATGAAGCAGGCATAATAGCAAAACATACCCACCAAATTGTGAACAAACTATATTAAAATTAATTGACATGAGCACCTTGAACAACACCGAACTGAATCTGATCCACAAATACTGGCAGGCTGCCAATTACCTGGCTGCCGGGCAGATCTACCTGCAGGAAAATCCTTTGTTAAAGGAACCATTAAAGCCGGAACATATTAAACCACGATTGCTTGGGCACTGGGGTACTTCGCCCGGGCTCAACCTGGTGTATGTACACTTAAACAGGCTGATAAAAAATACTGGTGCTGATGTTTTATATGTATGCGGCCCTGGCCATGGCGCACCTGCCATTGTCGCCCATACCTATCTTGAAGGGACTTATTCAGAAGTTTACCCACAGGTGTCGCAGGACGAAACAGGTATGCGCAGGTTATTTCGTCAGTTCTCTACACCGGGTGGCATTCCTAGCCATGTTAGTGCGCATACGCCCGGCTCTATTCACGAAGGCGGGGAGTTAGGTTACGCGCTGGTTCATGCGTTCGGCGCTGCTTTTGATAATCCCGATCTGCTCGTTGCCTGTGTAGTTGGCGATGGAGAGGCTGAAACTTGTCCATTGGAGGGCAGCTGGAAGTCTATTGCTTTCTTGAATCCGGAAAGAGATGGAGCTGTACTGCCAATTCTGCATATGAATGGGTATAAAATATCTGGCCCCACAGTACTGGCCCGGCTTTCTGATGTGCAACTCACCGAACTATTTAACGGTTACGGATACGATGTATTATTTGTTGAAGGCGATGACCCGCAGGTGGTGCACCAGCAAATGGCGGGCACGCTTGATGAGGCTTACCGTCGCATTAAGTCCATTCAGGACAAGGCCAGGCATCAAAAAACCGTTGAAAAAATTATGTGGCCAATCATCATTTTAAGAACACCAAAAGGCTGGACTGGTCCAAAATCATGGAACGGCGTACCAATTGAAGGAACTTTCCGCGCTCACCAGGTGCCACTCACAGGTGTACGCGAAGAAGCCGGCAAACTGGTATTATTGGAGGACTGGATGAAGAGCTACCGCCCCGAAGAGCTGTTTGACGATAGCGGCAGGCTGTTACCGCAAATAGCAGCTATGGCTCCCAAAGGTGCTAAACGGATGAGTGCCTCGCCTTATGCCAATGGCGGCTTGCTCCTTAAAGAACTTTTATTACCCGATTTCAAAAAATTCGAAGTGGAGGTTACTACACCGGGAGTTACAGAGGCAGAAAGCACCCGTAACTTTGGCAAATACCTGCGCGATGTATTCGCGCTGAATGATATCAACCATAATTTCCGGTTGTTTTGCCCGGATGAAACTACCTCTAACCGCCTGGAAGCTGTATTTGAAGTAACCGAGCGTTGCAGCATGGAGCGTTTGTTACCTGGCGATGAAAAGCTATCGACCAATGGACGGGTAATGGAAGTTTTAAGCGAACACCTTTGCGAAGGCTGGCTGGAAGGCTATTTATTGACTGGCAGGCATGGCCTGTTCCCTTGTTATGAAGCATTTGTGATTATTGTAGATTCTATGGTTACGCAATACGCCAAGTGGATCAAAACCTCGCGCGAGCTGCCATGGAGAAAACCTGTTGCCTCGTTGAATTACCTGCTAACCTCTCACGTATGGAGGCAGGATAACAACGGCTACAGCCACCAGGGAACTGGATTTATTGATACTGTTGTAAACAAAAAAAGTGCGGTGATACGTATCTATTTACCACCCGATGCTAATACATTACTTTCGGTAATGGATCATTGCATGAAAAGCAAAGATTATGTTAACGTAGTGATTGCTGGTAAACAACCCGAACCGCAATGGCTTAATATGGAACAAGCCATAGCGCATAGTGCACAAGGGGCATCTGATTGGACATGGGCTGGAAATTGTGAAGATTCGGAACCGGATGTTGTTTTAGGTTGCGCGGGCGATGTACCTACGCTGGAAGCAATTGCAGCTGCTGAATTATTACAACAGCATTTTCCTGATCTGAAGGTAAGATTGGTCAATGTTATCGATCTGATGTCGCTTTCGCCTGTAGCTTATCATCCGCATGGTATGAGCAGCGAATTGTTCACCGAATTATTTACCGATTCGGCTCCGGTTATCTTTGCATTTCATGGCTATGTGCGCATCATTCACGATTTAGTGCATGGCCGCCCCGATCCTGCACGTTTCCACGTACGTGGCTATATGGAAGAAGGAACTACCACCACCCCTTTTGATATGGTAGTGCTTAACCAGATGAGCCGTTATCACCTGGCTATGGAAGCTGTAAAACGTGTTCCGAAAATGCAACAACAATCAGATGCTTTTTTAAGCTTTTGTGAAAACAAGCTCGCAGAACACCATACGTATATCTGCGCCAATCTGGACGATCTGCCTGAGATAAAAAACTGGAAGCTATCCCCAAAACCAGAAATGGCAGCACTTTAAATAAAAAACAGACCTATATGAAAACGATTTTAGTTATTACTGATCATACCCCTGAAGCGGAACACGCTGCTGCATTTGCCCTCATGATAGCACAAATGGTTGGAGCTGATATATTGATAGCCGACACTATAAAGGTGAAGCAGTTAAACAAAGATCAGCCTGTTCTTGCCGGACAGGCTAATGGCCAAGCGGAAGAAAGCGCTTTAAATGCAAAGGAACAGCTGGAATCAATAGTCAACCCGGATGGCGCCTATATCCCTGCAATTAGGGAAATAGACATTTCGGATTATGAAACTATCGAGCTTGCGCTGTTGATCAATACCAATAACATATGGCTGCTGGTAGAAGGGATGCCTGATACATTGCCAAAGTCTGCCGTGAATTTAAAGTTGAATATTCAGTCGGTATTAAACAGGGTGGGTTGTCCATTATTGTTGATCCCGAAAAGCTGGGAGCTTAAATCCCCTGAACGTATCGTATATATAGCCGACCTTAGGTATTGCAGGGTACAGGTATTAAAGTACCTTGCCACCCTTGCTGCTCCTTTTGATGCAGGAATATCCATTGCTCATCTTTCGGCAAAAGATATGGTACATATTGTGGACTCTTATGCTGAATTAATCTTCCGGGATGAAATTATGCCCCATGCACATTACGATAAAATAACGCTGAATAATATAAGAGAAAGAGACCTGCATGTAGCATTAGACGTACTTATAAACGGTATGCATAATGATCTGTTAGTGCTTGTCAATCACCGCTATCACTTTGAAGAGATCATAGGCAGACGCATTGGAGACGCGCTCCCGGCGGAGATCACCGTTCCCGTGCTCATCTTTCCATTATAAGCTAAAAATGTAACCCTGTTTAAAATGAACACCTCCGAGATCCAATTTCTTGACGGGCCGCAATCGCGGCTAAAAGAATTAAAATTTACATTTCAAACCATGGCTGACCTGATTCGCGGTTTGCGTTCGCTCCATTTTATCGGTCCTTGTATCACCATATTTGGGTCCGCACGGTTTAAGGAAGATCATCCCTACTACGACCTTACCCGCAGAGCGGCGGCGGCGTTTGCCAAACTTGGCTTTACCATTTTAACAGGGGGTGGGCCGGGGTTGATGGAAGCGGCTAACCGCGGTGCTAAAGACGTAGGCGGCAAATCGGTGGGATGTAATATACAATTACCTGTAGAGCAGGCGCCTAATCCATATTTGGATAAATGGGTTTATATGCGCCATTTCTTTTTGCGCAAAGTACTGCTGGTTAAATATTCCTTTGCCTTTGTAGTTATGCCGGGTGGTTACGGTACGCTCGACGAGTACTTTGAAGCGCTAACACTTATACAAACCCATAAGATCCATGATTTCCCGGTGATCATCTTTGGTAAGGAATATCATAAGGAACTATTGGGCCACATCGCCGAAATGAAACGCGAAGCCACTATCGGCGAAAAAGATACACTACTCTATTTAGTAACAGATGATATTGAGGAGGCTGTTGCCTTGATCCGCGAAAAAAGCATTAAACAGTTTGGCTTAAAACCCAAACCAAAGGCAAAGCCATTGCGGTGGTTGTTTGAACGGGCATGAGGAATGATATCAATCACACTTTTGAGTGCGTTATATCATATAGAAAGATAAAACAAATTTAGATTTTAGCAACTAATTTAAAAGGTTTTAAATATGGAAACAATGCTGTCAATGTCCTCAAGATCACTTCAATATTATGTTATAGCCAAAAGATGGCTTTCTGATCTGGAGTTTTTTCGAATAGAAACCGGATTTCTCCACCTGTTACTTGAGCGCAATATGTTAACTCATTTAAATGATAGGCCCCGCCTTAAGCAACTGATAGCTGCTAACAGGGAATTAAAGCAATTGCAGGAATTAGTAAAAGGCGACCTGTTGAGTGGCCAGATTACCCAGCTGGAGCTAATGGCAGAAGATATTATTCCTGAGGATGCAGAATCATTGGCAGCCAATCAGGTGAACCTGGAATATTTTATGACCGGCCTGACCAATCGCTTCCGGACTCTCAAGCACAAAATTTTCCAACTGGTATTGGATGTGAAACATGAAGACAACCTGGTAGCTAATTAAACATTATCCCCTGATTAATGCTATGAACGGCGCCGCAATTACGGCGCCGTTCTTTTTTTGAAGCTGTTTTTTATGTTTTATATCAGTTTTTAGGGTGCCTGGTGTCATTATTTAAGCACCTCCTAAATCTGAGATTTACAATATAATTTGAAGGTTATGAAAACAACATTTAAACCAGGCATTTTAGTATTAACTGCAGCTATGTTCATTACCGTGAACATACAAGCTTGCTTTGCAGGTAATGTGCATAAACATACTAAAACACGTTTAGCAGCAGATAGCTCGTTGAGTGAAGAAATTCAAAAGCAGTTAACTGATAAAAGCCTTACTTATCAGTTGTATTATCCAAAGTCTGTAGCCCGCTTATATGCTGCCAAGGGCTTTAACGCAGCCTGGATTAAACCACAAACCGGCGACGGGCCAACCTGGCAGGCTATGTTGATGATAGATTGCGTTTTGCAGTTCGGCTTGTCTCATGCCGATTATCATCCACAGGAATTACAGTATAACCGATTACACAATATATTGGATACTCCGGGAAGAGTAAGCCTTCAATTAGAAGCAAGGGTTGATATTATGCTTACCGACGCCATTATCACCCTCATGAATCATCTCCACTTTGGCAAGCTTAACCCCGATTATCCGGCAAACCGCATCGATACCAGCATCAACAATAACTTCTGTACAGATAAAATTTTAGCGGCGAACCTTTCACAGAACGATATGATGTCGATTATCTATGCTGCCCAGCCAAAGGCCAAAGCATATAAAGATATGCAATACCAAATGCATTTATGGGAGGGATTATACCAGGACGATTGTTACGAAGAGCCACAGGCCGAAGTGAGGAAGATAGCCATTAATATGGAAAGACTGCGCTGGGCCAATACCGATGACAGCATTTACATACATATCAACATTCCTTCATACGCATTGAAGTTATACGTTAAAGACACAACCTATCAGTTTAAAGTTATTGTTGGGAAACCCACCAGCCATACGCCCACCCTATTGAGCGCTGTAAGCTATTTTACAACCGCGCCAGAATGGAAGATACCAGCCAAGATATTCCAGAAGGAGTTATTGCCAAAAGCACTGGCTGACTCAAATTATCTTGAAAATAATCATTATGCTATTTATGACGGAAACGGCAGATATATTGAACCTACTAAAGCTAGCCTGCTTAAGGTAAAAGGCCGGCCGGAATTATACTTTGCCCGTCAATCTGCCGGATGCGATAACGCTCTTGGCCTGGTGGTTTTTCGTTTTCCTAATATTTATGATGTTTATCTTCATGATACACCGGAACAAAAGTTGTTTAGTCGCCAGGAAAGGGACTTGAGCCACGGCTGTATCCGGGTAGAGCAGGCAGAAAAGCTAGCCCGTTTAATATTGATAAACGACGGTTCGGCAGATAAAATACCAGCACTGCACAAAGGCATGATTAATTACGTTAAGCAGGACATTAAATTAAGGCAGCCAATATCCATCAAGATAACTTATTTGACTTGTGAAGTTAAGGAGGGAGTTTATATAACTTACCCGGATATTTATGAGCTGGATAAAAACCTGGAAATGGCCCTTTACGGAATACAGCAGAATTTGAGTATGCGTTAACTAATATTACACGCCTTAATTGTCACTTACAACCGTCTGCATATTTTGGCTTTCAAATGTCATGTTAACCGAGCGTTCGCCTTTGGGCAGGGTTCTGTGTTTGGTGTTTTTTGGTATGGTAAATAATTGACCGGCATGCAATTCAATAGTGCGATCTTCCAATTCAATAAGCAATATTCCCTCAACACCAAGGAAAGTTTCGTCCGAATCAGGATGATAATGCCAGTAATATGCTTCGGTCATTACACTCATTCTAACCACATGGTCATTAATAAAAGCCAGTGGAAAATTAGCATATGCATCCTTTTTTAGCGCAGCATTCTGGTAGATATCGATCAATGTTAGTACCGGAGCGCTTGTATTGTTAGGGTCATTCATGTTTTTAATTGTAAAGCTAAGAGGGTAAGCAAATATATAACACAAATGGGTGCTATTTGCTGCTTGTAATTCAGCTTTTCTTCATAGTGTTCGGAAGATTATAAAAAGCCCACCTTTATCATCCTGAACGCAGTGAAGGATCTTATTCGCCAGATATTAAAGCCTGACAAACACACTGGCAACCTGTCAATTACAGAAGATCCTTCACTGCGTTCAGGATGACAAAGAAGGCACAACTTATTGCTGGTTAGGCAATTGCGACATATCCATATAGATCAGTTCCCACTGGTGGCCGTCAAGGTCTGCAAAACTGTGCTGGTACATCCAGCCCTGGTCTTGTGGTTCTGCGTAAATTGTGCCGCCCAATTCCCTGGCTTTTGCAACCAATTGCTGTACTTCATCTTTCGAATTTGCATCCAGGGCAATTAACACCTCTGTCGATGTTTTTGCATCTGCTACCTTTTTCTTGGTAAATGTTTCAAAAAAAGGCTCCGTTAATAACATAGCAAATATGCTGTCGCTGATAACCATGCAGCCTGCTTTTTCATCGGTAAATTGTGGATTAAAACTGTAACCCAGACCGGTAAAGAAAGCGATTGATTTTTCAAGGTCTTTCACCGGTAAATTGATAAACACTTTAGTTGCCATTTTTTTTGATTTAAAGTTTAAAAACTTGATTTCTTTTATTTTTTCTTGATCCTTGGCTCTAATATCTTGATTCTTGACTTACTTCTCATATTTCCAAAACCTGCCCTTGCCTTCGGCTATCCATTCCAAAGATTCCTCCATTCTTTTTTGGCGGGTTGCCTCTGTTTTAGCATCAATTATCCATATTAAATAGTCTTTGCGAAATGATGCAGATTTGGTTTCGAATATTTCCTTTGCCACAGGATTAGTCGCAAGCTTTTCAGCAAAATAATCCGGGGTTTCCAATACAGCAGGCTTATCGGTTTTTCGTTGTATTACCAGTTTCACATGGTTTTCATTTAAAACCATTGCTTCTTTTATATAAGCCACTAGTTCCTGGTCCGGTGGCAGGTCAGCCAAAGAAGTGATCTTGCTCATATACCCGTTTGGTTGTTTTGCATCCGCATTTCTCTTCAGTTTCGGATCGCTCATAAGGTCCCCTTTCCAAAATGTGAAGGAGCAGTGGTGCCCGTATGCGGCAAGAATGCACATCATTTCACCCTTGTAATCAAAATGGGGGATGCCCCATTTAATTATTTCATCAACATCGGGGCAGGTATCATGG
>JABDFZ010000087.1 GCA_013286325.1 Bacteroidota bacterium
CAGTAGCCGGACACAGAAACTACCAGGACCCTATGGCATTTATTAATGCAGGCGGTATGAAGGGTTTGCAAGAAGACGTGATACTTGCTGGTACCTATTACCTTAACCCATGGTTTGTTATTGTGGAGCAGGTAGATATGATCTACATTCCTATTGGTTATGTAGGTGTGGTGAACTCTTTCGTAGGCCCTGAGGGTAAGGATACCAGCGGCGAAGGTTTTAAACACGGTAACATTGTTAAACGCAATGAAAAAGGTGTATGGGATCAGCCGCTCGACCCTGGTAAGCACCCGGTAAATATTTATACCCATGCGGTAGAGGTTGTACCAACAACCAACATTGTATTGAACTGGGCCGATAGCCGCACTGAGGCGCATGAGCTTGATAAAAACCTGTGTACCATTACTGTGCGTTCGTCCGATGGTTTTACATTTAATCTGGACGTGTCGCAGATCATCCACATACCAAGAAATGAAGCGCCAAAGGTAATTGCCCGTTTCGGTAATATGAAAAACCTGGTATCGCAGGTATTGGAGCCCACCATTGCCAACTATTTCCGTAACTCGGCACAAAAGAGCGACGTGATAGAGTTTTTGGCTAACCGTATCCAAAGGCAGGATGATGCAAAACTGCACATCAGTAAAGTACTGGACGATTACAACGTAGTAGGTGTTGATACGCTGATAGGCGACATTGTGCCGCCAGCAGCATTAATGAAAACGCTTACCGACCGTAAAATTGCTGAACAGGAAAAGGTTACTTACGAAATTCAGCGTAATGCCCAGATTGAGCGTAAGGAATTTGAAAGCGCCAAAGCTGGTGCCGATATGCAGCCAGAGGTTGTGAAATCGACCCGCCAGGTTGAAATAAACACTCAAATGGCAGCTTCGAAAGTTGCTGCATCAAAAGGTGAGGCAGAAGCCAAGACCATTAACGCCAAGGCAGATGCCGAAGTAAGGATCACTATAGCAAAAGCTGATGCTGAAGCTAAAACAGTAAATGCAAAAGCCGATGCTAATGCTACTGAAGTAAATGGTACAGCCGAAGCCGCTAAGATCAGGGCGATAGGTTTATCAGAAGCTGAAGTAACCAAACAGAAAACCGAAGCAATGGGTACCGAACAATATGCTATTGTACGTGTAGCCGAAGCTTTAGCTGCACATGGTATTAAATTAGTACCTGATATACTTGTAAGCGGAAAAGATGGCGGCGGCAACGGCATGATTGATGCCCTTATTGGTACTGAAATGCTTAAAAAGCTGCAAAAAGCAAACGAAGAAAGTATCAGCGGCGAAAAGCCGACTAAGGCAGAAGACAGTAAATAGTCTTAACCGAATAGTCATAGCCCTCCGGATTTAAATTCTGGAGGGCTTTTTTATTAGACCGAAATCCTGAAAAATTGCGAAGCTACAATAGCTAACTTTGTTATGGCTGTAAGCGAAACGTGGCAATTGCTGACTTGTGTTACTGCTCTGTATAGTTCGCGATTGCTTCGTGCCTCGCAATGACAAGTTTTTTTATTTTTAGGAAATCGCCTTTGACGGTGCTTAATATAGTTCAGCATCTGTGACGCACGTACGATGCAATCGTTAAACCAATTTAAGCACTCGTCACAGACGAGCGCAAGGACAAAATTTAAGTAACTAATCTCTAATTAACCAGCCTCTAATCTCTAAACTAAATGTTAAAAAATGTTATCTGCATACAAGTAAATGCGGTTTAATTTATATTTACGCATGTTTCGAAATCTACTTATCATTTGCCTTTGTGTTTTTGGCGCTTTAACTGTTCATGCTCAAACAGCTTTTAACGGACGTGTATTGGAGAATAAGACCCGGATCAGGCTTCATGGTATCCGTGTAGAGAATTTAAATAACAAACTTAAAACCATCACCAATACCGACGGTACATTTGGAATTGCCGCTAAAGTTGGCGACTTGCTGGTTTTTACCGGTTTTGCTTATCAACCTGACACATTGCTGATAACCGATATGCACGACCGGGAAATTTTCCTGGAGCCGAAAAGCAATGTGCTTAAACAGGTAACTATTACCGATAGCAGCGGCCGTGCAAAAGCAAACCCAAATGCTGTACAATATTTCGATCCTCAATTTCATGGGCAGCCTGTGGTTTATACCCGTGATAAAGATTTGAATTATACAGGTGGTGTTACCGTTAGACTACATTATTGGTCGAAGGATGAGCGTAAAAAGCGGAAAGCTGCACAAACCGTTAAAGAGCGGGAGATAAGCGAGCATATCAGCGAGATTTTTACAGCTGCAAATATTGGCAGATATGTACCGCTAAAAGGGAACGATATGGATAACTTCCTGCTATTATATACACCTGAGGTAAAGGAATATACAGATAAGCATTTTGATTTGGTGCCTTACCTTAGCGCCTGTTACCAAAACTGGCAAACCTTATCGGAAAAGCAACGCAATGCTGCACAGATATTTGGAGGTAAAGAGTAGGGGTTAGTGTAGCATCGCTTATGAATTAACGTTTAGCCAGTAGTATTTATACGAAAAGTGTAAACCATCTTTTTTTTCAAAAATCAATTCAAGTAATTGATTAACAGATATTTACATATGGGTTAACATTAAATTGTGTAAACCATGTAAACCCACTTTTTATGTTATTTTAGTCAAGCTCAACCAAAGACTATACGTCAACTTGAACTTAGTTTTTTAGCTAACCTCTGATTAACTAATCTCTAATCACTTCTTCCTCTTTAAACTATCCGCTTTCGCTTTGGCCCTGTCTTTAAAAAAGCCTTTTAATAAAAAGTTATGCTGCGCTGCTTCAAGGTCATCGTTTAGTTTAATTGAGCTTTGCTGCAAATAGCTTATGGTCGATTTTATTTGCTCTGCCGACTTAGGGTCGTTCAGTAAAACACCTAAAGCGTTATCCTTACTGTTTAGCTTATCGCTGGCCTTGTTCAAGTTATCTGTCAAGGTTGATGCATTTGCTGCGGCCTGCTGCAACTGTGTAATAGATGCTTTTATGCGGCTAAAAATTACAGTATCGGTAAGCATTTTATCGGCAAAGCCGCCTTTGGTATTCATCTTATTGCTAAACTTATCAAGCTCGGTTGCCAGGTGCGCAGCGCTTGTAGTTGCGGCCTGCAGATTGCTCATTGATTTGCGTAACTGTTCGCCCATCAGGCTATCTGCCAATAAGGTGCCTACGGTTCCTTTTCCCTGTAATATTTTATGACTCAATAGTTTAAAATCGCTGGTGATAGCAAGCAGGTTCTGATTGTTTTGCTGCAAGGTCTTTAGCATATCATCAGTGGAAGTTAATTTTTCTGCCTGTAATACATTACCATCTTGAACTTCGGGGGCTTGCGGGCTGCCGCCGTCAATAACGATGATCTTGTTGCCTATTAACCCGTCGGAACTGATATGCACGCCTGCATTACGGTGAATAAACTGCTGAACACTTTGGTCAACTTTCATTTGTACATCAACCTGCTGCGTCCCTACAAAATGGATACTGGTTATGTTGCCAACTTTTACTCCCGAAAACCATACATCGTTTCCCTTTTTTAAACCGGCAACATCATCGAACACCGCACTTACCTTTATGCTTTTGGCAAAGCTCTTTTGCTGGCCGCCAAGTGTAAATACGCCGAGTATAAATATGATGAGGCCAAGCGATAAAAATATCCCAACCGTTATTGCTTTCCTGTTTTCTGTTGTAGCCATAATATGTGCTATAAATATCTATTGTATAAAATTGTAGTCAAAAAATGGTTTTACCCTTTTGTCATCAGTATTAAAAACCTCATTAAAAGTGCCTATCCGTTGAAATTGCCCGTCGAGCAGCATAGCTATACGGTCGCCGGTTTCTTTGGCACAGGTAAGGTCGTGTGTTATAATAATTGATGATGTATTGTACTGCTGCTGTACCTGGTTTATAAGTTCGTTAATTTCTATGCAAGTAATTGGATCGAGCCCAGCAGTAGGTTCATCATATAACATAATTTCGGGGTTCAATATCAGTGTACGGGCAATGCCAATACGCTTGCGTTGCCCTCCGGAAAGCTCTGCCGGCATCTGGTTTATGGCTTTTGAAAGCCCTACAGAATCAAGCACTTCTTCAACAGCTTTGTCTATTTCGGCCCTGGTAATACCCTTACGGTTACGCACCAACGGAAATTCAAGGTTTTTGCGCACCGTCATACTATCATACAAAGCACTGTTCTGAAA
Source organism: Bacteroidota bacterium (assembly GCA_013286325.1). Lineage (GTDB taxonomy): Bacteria > Bacteroidota > Bacteroidia > Sphingobacteriales > Sphingobacteriaceae > Mucilaginibacter. Next base: position 4,215 of record JABDFZ010000087.1, read on the forward strand.
AGAAAACCCTATTCTTATCCGCAATGCCTGTAGTTCCCTGTCGCCAATCTGAGTTACTTCCTGCCCCAGCACTTTAATAGTTCCAGTGTCGGGCCTCAGCAAGCCTGATATCAACTTTATTAAAACAGATTTACCTGTACCAGAACGACCAAGCACCACAAGGTTTTCGCCCTGAAAAAGATCAAGATCAATACCGCGCAGCACCGCAAAATCCTCAAAAGCCTTTGCAACGCCCCTGATGCTGATCACCGGGTTTTTATAATCGATATGTGCTTTCTGTTTTTCCATAGTTAGCGGAAGTTACTGCTTATCTGCACAATTATAATCTCTTCTATAAACACCAGAAACATGGCTGTTACCACAGCGCCGTTGGCCGCTTTACCCACGCCTTCAGTTCCCTTGTTTGAATAATAACCCTGGTAGCAACCAACAATCCCGATGGTAAAACCAAATACGATGGATTTAATTAATGATGCTGTAAAATCAAGAAACTGTAAAGGCTGAAACACCTGCTGCATAAAAGTGCTGTAGCTGGTACCCTCATTTTGCGCAACATTTAAATATCCGCCTAATAAAGCAATAAAGCCTGTGTAAGTGGCTAAAATGGGTATGGTTATAGTAGTAGCCAATACCCTTGTGCAAACTAAGAATTTAAAGGGATTAGTGCCTGATACTTCCATGGCATCGATTTGCTCGGTTACGCGCATAGAGCCGAGCTCGGCGCCAATACTTGAGCCAACCTTGCCCGATGCAATTAACGCAGTAACCAGGGGGGCAAGCGCGCGCATAATGGCAATAGATACCAAAGAAGGTAACCATGATGTTGCACCAAATTCTAAAAGTGATGGCCGTGACTGTTTGGTAAATATAAGCCCCACTATAAAGCCTGTTACGGTTATCAATGTAAACGAGCGAACACCAACTTCCCAGCATTGCCTTACTATTTCTTTGAATTCGAAAGGAGGCATAAAAGCCTCGCGGAAAAAGCGAAGTATAAAAAGATGGATGTTATAAACGCTGGTAAAAAAATCAGACAACTGCTGGCCAAACCTCGATCGCTTTTTTTTATTAGATGTGGATGTGCTGTTTATTGGATCCATTAATTGTGGTAAAAATAATTCAAATAATGATGCTAATTACAAATAACCTGATGAGATGTTTGATAACCTTAACCTTATTGTTAAACAATAGGGTTGTAAAACTTTTTAAACTATTTTTTGAATTCTTAAAAATTATTAGCTAATCGTAATAAAAGTATTACAATATTAAACTATATTTTGCTTAAATATGTTTAAACCAGACATTTTTGCAATTAAAATAAGTTAATTTCAAATTAAAGAATGTAAAAATAGTATTATACCTTACTTCTTAATTGCCATTATTTTTGATACAACCGGTTATAAACTTTTAATTATAAAAAACGCTTAAATAACTATCACTGCTATACTTCAGTATGTTCATAAACGTATGCTTATGCAAAATACTATTTAATATTTAAGCATACTTAAAGTTTTGCAGGTGCAAACCTAAGTTATATTGATCCAAAAAATATGTATGGGCCAAAAAATTACATCCATGAATTGTAAAATTATGTTGCTGAGTTAGCCAATGCTGCTTGTAACAAAGGCTTTGAGCCGGCAGAACAACCAGATTGAATTTTTGCACACAGAGATTAATAATAACTTGAGTCACTAATCAATAGCTCACTAATTGAATAAAAATGTTAAATTCGTATTAGTATGTTGATTTTTTTGTACACTAAACTTAATTATGATGACAAGCAATGTAATGCGCGAGATTACACCGTTAACACCAAGTGATTGCTTTACTATTTTTTCGAGAGTAAAAAAGAAATTCGACTTTCCGCTTCATTATCATGATGAGTATGAATTAAACCTGATTTTGAATGCAAAAGGGGCTAAACGGGTAGTTGGCGGCCATATTGAGGTGATTGACGATCTGGAGCTTGCACTTGTTGGCCCAAATCTTTACCACGCCTGGTTTACAAACCAATGCCAGAGCGAGGCAATTACAGAGATCACCATTCAGTTTCATAAAGATCTTTTTGACGAAAAATTTCTAAAAAGAAATCAATTAAGCTTTTTAAAAAGCATGCTTGAGCGATCACAAAGAGGGATAACATTTGCGCCAGAAACGATATTGGCGCTTAAAGACCGCTTGTTAGCGCTGGATAAAAAGAGCGGGTTCGACTCAGTGCTCGAGTTATTGTCTATACTGCACGATCTGTCTATCTCCCGCAATATGAAGACGTTATCGGACGCAAGCTTTACGAATGAAAAATTTTATTACAACAGCAGGCGCATTGAAAAAGTGTTCGAACACATGAACAATAACTACAACAAGCAGGTAACACTCGCCGAAGTTGCCCGTATAGCTAATATGCCTGAAGCGTCTTTTAGTCGTTTTATAAAAAAACGTACCGGGAAAACTTTTATTGATAGCCTGAACGAAATAAGGCTTGGCCATGCTTCGCGGATGCTGATAGATTCGACAACTACAGTGGCCGAAATCGCCTATAAATGCGGCTTTAATAATATCTCAAACTTCAACAGGATCTTTAAACGCAAAAAACTCTGCATTCCCAAAGAGTTCAGAGAAACCTACACTGGGAATAGAGTTTTTATTTGAAGATGTGTTAATTTTAAGATTTGAAAATTACGGATAATGATGAAATAATGAAATTTTTGGTTAAAAAAGTACTATGTAAGTGTAATTAATAAATCTACTTTAGATACAGCCAACTATTTACCGTGATTGACCAATTTTCAAATTGTCACATCATCAGATCGAAAAAATGAAGCTCAACCCTATTGATATTGCCATAATAGCGCTATACCTGCTGAGCACCATATTTATAGGGTTATGGTACCGCAAAAAGGCAAGGCAGAATAAGGAAAGCTACATGCTTGGCGGTAAATCGTTACCGTGGTATAAGCTTGGTTTGAGCGATGCATCGGATATGTTCGATATCAGCGGCACCATGTGGATGGTGAGCCTGTGCTTTGTTTATGGTATGAAAAGCATTTGGATACCCTGGCTTTGGCCGGTATTTAACCAAGTGTTTTTAATGATGTACCTGTCGCGCTGGCTGCGCCGTTCAAATGCTTCAACCGGGGCCGAATGGCTGGCTACAAGATTTGGGAAAGCCGGCCCGGGTGTCGGGAGCTCGAATATTATAGTGATCATCTTTGCATTACTAAGCTGCCTTGCATTTATGGCCTACGGCTTTATCGGCCTGGGTAAATTCATTGAAATTTTTGTTCCCTGGGATTTAATAAAAGGCTATATACCTTTCCATGTAGCACCGCAATATGTACCCCATGTTTACGGTATCATATTCACACTGTTTGCCATGTTCTATTCCATTTTGGGTGGGATGCATAGTATTGTAGCAGGTGACATAGTTAAGTACGGCATCATGACGGTTGCCTGTATCTGGATTGGCTTTATTGCAGCAACGCATATGCAGGGTAATCCACTTCACGTACCCAATGGCTGGTATAGTCCGTTTTTTGGCTCGCATCTTAATCTTAACTGGGCGGGAATTATAACGGAAGTAAACGCTAAAATAAAAAGTGACGGTTACTCGCTGTTCGGTTTGTTTTTTATGATGATGACCTTTAAAGGTTTTTTTGCAGCATTGGCAGGGCCTGCCCCCAATTACGATATGCAAAAGATATTATCAACCCGCTCGCCTGAAGAAGCCAGTAAAATGAGCGGATTTGTAAATATTATCCTGCTGCCTATCCGCTATACGCTGATCATCAGCCTGACAATACTTGGGTTACTTTACTATCACCAGATGAATTTGAAGGATGGTACCGGAGCAATTGATTTTGAGCGTATCCTGCCTGCGGTTATCAATAATTTTTTACCCGTTGGTCTGGTGGGTTTACTGCTCGCCGGATTGCTTGGGGCTTTTATGAGCACATTCAGTGGCACCATGAATGCAGCGCAAGCATACATTGTGAATGACATTTATCTGAAATATGTAAATCCAACAGCATCAACCAAAACTACAATCACCATGAATTATCTCGTAGGGACTATTGTGGTTGCTATAGGTGTAATGTTTGGATTTTTTCTAAAAGATGTAAACGGCACATTGCAATGGATTGTATCTGCGCTTTACGGTGGCTATGTAGCATCGAACGTTTTAAAATGGCACTGGTGGCGTTTTAATGCGACCGGGTTTTTCTGGGGAATGTTAACAGGGATAGTTACTGCCATGGTGTTCTCGAAATTTATACCCGATAGCGAATTATTATACTGGTTCCCTGTAATGTTTATACTGTCTCTGGCCGGTTCAATAATTGGCTCTTATGCTGCTCCTCAAACAGATATGGCGGTATTGAAATCTTTTTACAGCAACGTGCGCCCATGGGGATTTTGGGAGCCGGTTAAGAAAGCCGTTTTAATTGACGATCCGTCATTTCAGCCAAACAAAAATTTTAAGCTAAATATGTTTAACGTGATGATAGGTACTGCAGCACAATGTTGCTTAACCATTTTACCCATGTACTTGGTGTTGAGGCAAAAAATGCCGCTGCTTATTACCATAGGGATACTGGCAGTAATTGTATTGATATTGAAAAAGACCTGGTGGAATAAATTGAAGGATTATTAATGGGAGGTTAATTGGTTGATTAAGTGAGCGGTTGATTGGGTTGGAGCAATAATAAACTACGTCATGCTGAACTTGTTTCGGCACCTCACGAGACATTCCCGCATGCATGGCGCAGACTTAGCATGTGAGTTGCTGAAACAAGTTCAGCATGACGGATTTTTAATAACAGAATTATAAAATGCACATGAATAAAGAGTTTGAAAAACGTTTGAACCTGCTGGAGATTACCTACAGGCAGCTAATTGCTAAACCGAATGAGATTTCTGACATTGGTAACGGCGTTTTCGACAGGTATAAAAATCCGGTACTAACGGCTGCGCATACACCGCTATTTTGGCGCTATGATCTTAATCCGGTGACAAACCCTAACCTTGCAGAGCGCTTTGGCATAAACGCAGTGTTTAATGCCGGTGCCATAAAGCTGAACGGTAAATACCTGATGGTGGCCAGAGTTGAAGGTGTAGATCGTAAATCGTTTTTCGCAGTTGCCGAAAGCCCGAATGGTATCAGCAATTTCACTTTTTGGGAATATCCGGTTGATCTTCCTGAAACTAATGAGCCGGATATAAATGTGTATGATATGCGCTTAACAGCTCATGAGGATGGATGGATATATGGTTTGTTTTGCACCGAGAGGCGCGATCCGAATGCACCTGCGCACGACCAAAGCATGGCCGTTGCTGCCTGCGGTATTGCGCGAACAAAAGACCTGGTTAATTGGGAACGCCTGCCAGATTTGATAACCAAGTCTCCACAACAAAGAAATGTGGTTTTACATCCTGAATTTGTGGATGGCAAATATGCGCTGTATACCCGCCCACAGGATGGATTTATAAACGCGGGCAAAGGCGGGGGAATAGGCTTTGGCTTTAGCAATACAATGGAAAATGCGAGGATTGATCACGAAACTATTATTGACAATAAAAACTATCACACTGTTTACGAAGCCAAGAACGGGCAGGGCCCAACGCCTATAAAAACCGAAAAAGGCTGGCTGCACTTAGCGCATGGCGTGCGTAACACAGCTGCGGGTTTAAGGTATGTGCTGTATATGTTTATGACTGATCTGCATAATTTGACTAAAGTTTTACACAAACCCGCAGGTTACTTTTTAGCGCCTGAAGGTGAAGAACGGATAGGGGATGTATCGAATGTGGTGTTTTGTAATGGCTGGATAAAAGACGAGGATGGTAAAGTTTATATCTATTATGCATCATCAGATACCCGGATGCACGTTGCCACCAGCACTGTAGATAAGCTGATTGATTATGTGATAAATACGCCGGTCGATGGCCTGCGTTCGGCATCATCTGTAAATACAGTTTATCAAATAATTGATGGTAATAAGGATGCCTTAAGTCTAAAATCTTTGGTGTAGTATAATGAACCAGGAGATAATAGAACTGCTTGATGTTTTCAAAAAAGAATTGAACGGGGAATTAAGCCGTATCCTTAGTTTTTGGGCTGCTATTACGCCAGACGAAGAGAATGGTGGTTTTTATGGCAAGATAGATAATGAGAATAAAATATCCCCTGATGCGCCTAAAGGATCAGTATTAAATGCCCGTATCCTCTGGACATTTTCAACTGCCTATAACCATAAGCCTGATCCGTTGTTTATGACATTTGCCAACAGGGCATATCAATATATTATCAATCACTTTATTGATAATGAAAACGGTGGTGTTTATTGGTCGGTTGATTATAAAGGCGCTCCCTTAGATAACAAAAAGCAAGTATATGCTATTGCCTTTACCATTTATGCTTTAAGCGAATTTTATAAGGCAAGTGGTTTGGAGGCAGCTAAACAAAAGGCTATCGATTTGTTTTACCTGCTGGTTGAAAAAGCGTATGATCCTGTCCAAACCGGGTATTTTGAAGCATTTACCAAAGAATGGAAACCGATTGGTGACCTTCGGTTAAGTGCAAAGGATGCCAACGAAAAAAAGACCATGAACACGCACCTGCATGTGATGGAAGCATACACCAACCTTTATCGCATTTGGCCTGATAAAGCTCTGCGTGAACATATCAGTATGCTGATAAATAACTTTTTTGATCATTTTATCGACCCAAATACGTATCACCTTTTATTATTTTTTGACGAGGATTGGAACTCTAAATCCAACCTTGTTTCGTATGGTCATGATATTGAAGCAACCTGGCTTTTACTGGAAGCTGCCGGGGTTATTGGAGATACAGTAATGATTAAAAGAATAAAAGAAATAAGTATTAAGATGGCTGATGCAACCATAAATGGCATTGATACCGATGGCGGCCTTTGGTATGAATATGAGCCAGCAAGTGATAATTTAATAAAGGAAAAGCATTGGTGGGTTCAGGCTGAAGCGATGGTGGGTTTTTTTAACGCCTGGCAGATTTCGGCAGATGATAAATACTTACAAATAGCCACTAAAAACTGGGAATTTATAAAAGATAAAATCCTGGATAAAACAAACGGCGAATGGTTTTGGGGGATAGGCCAAAACGGGCTAATAATGCAGGGCGAGGATAAAGCAGGTATCTGGAAATGCCCTTACCATAACAGCAGGGCATGCTTAGAAATAATTAACAAAATTGGTTGATTAAGTGAGTAGTTACCATCGTTTATCCTGGTCATCAATTTAGTCCTTAAATCGTGTTAAGAAATGAAATGGTTAAATTTGATTTAAATCAATCTGCCTAAAATGAAAAACCTCAATATTCAATTACTACTGATAATTCTTTTTATAACCCTAACCTCAGCAAATGCAAAACCTGCGATAAATTATAATGTAAAGGATTACGGAGCTGTTGGTGATGGTGTTAACTTGGATAGCAAAGCCATTAATAAAGCCATTGATGCTGCTGCCAACGCAGGAGGGGGCACCGTTTATTTGCCTGCCGGGAATTATTTATCAGGGTCTATCCATTTAAAAAGCAATATTTCTTTATTTATTGACGAGGGCGCTACCATAATAGCCGCGCCGGTAACCGCAGAAAACGGTTATGATGAAGAAGAGGAAAGCGTAAATACCACTTACCAGGACTCGGGTCACAGCCATTGGCACAATAGCCTGATATGGGGTGAAAACCTGCATGATGTGTCTATTCTTGGCCAGGGTAGAATTTGGGGAAAAGGCTTGTATAAAGACTATGTGAAAAATAAGCAATCGGCAAATAAGGCAATTGCTTTGTATTTATGCCGGAATGTGAACATTCGTGATATTTCAATATTGCATGGCGGCTGGTTTGCCATACTTGCTACCGGTGTTGATAATTTAACCATTGACAATGTAATATTGGATACTAACCGCGACGGGATGGATATAGACTGCTGCCGCAATGTACATGTAAGCAACTGTAGCGTGAATTCGCCTTATGATGATGGCATCTGCCTGAAAAGCACTTTTGGATTGGGGTTTGCCCGCGCTACCGAAAATGTACAGATCACCAATTGCGGGGTTAGCGGCTTTGATGAAGGTTCGTTTTTGGATGGCACTTATAAAAGAACAGTAACCAACCCAACCGGGCGCATAAAATTCGGCACAGAATCAAACGGCGGTTTCAAAAATATCACCATATCAAATTGCACATTTAATTATTGCCGCGGACTGGCCCTCGAAACGGTTGATGGCGCATTGCTGGAAGATGTTGCCATTACTAATATCACTATGAGGGATATTGTTAACGCACCCATATTTTTAAGGCTGGCTTCACGGATGCGCGGCCCAGCGGGTGTGCCTGTTGGTGAGTTGCGCAGAATTATCATCAGCAATATTGTAGCCTATAATGTTGAACCGGGGCAAGGTGTATTGATTAGTGGTATACCCGGCCATAATATAAAAGATGTTGACCTGAAAGATATAAAGATATGGTTTAAAGGGACTGGTATGGCTGAACAGGCGAAACGCGAAGTGCCCGAAATGGAAAAAGGTTACCCTGAGCCAGGTAGCTTTGGAGTGCTGCCTGCTTATGGTTTTTTTGTAAGGCATGCCGAAGATATTAAGCTGGATAATATTGAGCTTCATTTTTTAAATGATGACCAGCGCCCTGCTTTTATTTTTGATGATGTAAAAGGAGCTGAATTGCGTTTTGTAAAGGCGCAAACATCGGGGAATATAGAGCCTGTCAGCATAAAAAGAACATCTGATATTAATTTGTTTCAATCCTTAAATATGCGGGATGGGAAATTGAAAAACTAAGTGCAACAATTTATATTGATGAAAAACCTATATATAGTTACCTCAATTGTATTGTTTAACTTTTATGCTCATGCACAACTTTATAGTCCTTGTGATGCAAAAGCTACAAAAGAAACTAAAGCGCTTTATTACAGTATGCAACGCCTTATAGGCGCCGGGGTGATTTTTGGCCACCATGATGATACGGGTTATGGTGTAAACTGGAGATTTGCTGATGATAGTTCGGATGTAAAAGGTGTTACAGGTGCTTACCCCGCAATGTATGGCTGGGACCTGGCGAAAATTGAGCATGATAGCACTAAAGACATTAATAGGATGCCATTTGAGATACAGCAAAAAAGGGTAAAAGAAGCTTACCAACGAGGTGGCATTAATACTTTTTGCTGGCACATGGATAATCCGGCCAATGGCAAATCTGCATGGGACACTACTATGCGTACTGTAGCAGATATTATACCAGGCGGCGCTTCGCATGAGGTTTATGTTGGATACCTGGACAGGGCTGCAAAATATCTTGCTGATTTAAAAGGAAAGGATGGAGAAACTATCCCTATCCTTTTCAGGCCATTTCATGAGCTTACAGGAACGTGGTTTTGGTGGTGTAAAAATACCTGCACACCTGAAGAGTTTAAAACCCTTTGGCAGTTTACCATCGACTACCTGCGTAATAAAAAGAAACTGCATAATCTGTTGATAGTTTATTCGGTAGCTGATTTTGACAGCGAAGCAGGATTTCTGGAACGCTATCCGGGGGATAATTATGCAGATGTAATAGGATTTGATAATTATTGCCGGAACGATATATCGTTTTTTCAAAAAAAATTGGATCTGCGTTTAGCCTTATTAGATGTTATTGCAGCCAAACACCATAAATTATCGAGCCTTGCAGAAACGGGGTATCATAATATTCCTACTGCTGATTGGTGGACAAAGGTTTTATTGCCCGTTATGGCGAAATATAAAACATCGTACATATTGGTATGGCGTAATGCCGGGATGGAACAATACTTTGCACCCTATCCGGGGCAAATAAGTGCAGATGATTTTAAAATATTTTCGAAAAGCAGCCACGCTATTTTTCAAAACAGGCTTACCCCCTTAGGGATTTATGGGAAGAAGCTGGAATAATTTTAGCAAGATGAAAAACTTGTCGCAATCAATGCTGCCTTATTTTTTCAATGCCAGTATCGAAAAATTGCTATTTGCTTTCTTTATGATATTCCCTAACATGCCCAAACCTGTAACTTCCATTTCAACCAGATCGCCGGCTTGCAGCCATTGGGTTTTGTAATTGGGGGCATTTAGTAAGCCGGTGCCATTTAATTCTAAAAAGCAACCTGTACCTACAGTGCCTGAACCAATCACATCACCGGGCAGCACATCACAACCGTAAGCACAGCGTTCAATAATTTCGGCAAATGTCCAGTCCATATCCTTCATGTTTCCTACAGATACCTGTTTGCCATTTACTACGCATTTCATTTCCAAATTGTATGCATTGCCTGTATGCCCGGCTTTGGGTGCTATTTTGTAAGGTTCCAGTTCATCGGGTGTTACCAGCCATGGGCCAATAACCGTACAAAAATCCTTGCCTTTTGCAGGGCCGAGGTTCAGCACCATTTCTTCCATTTGCAGGGTGCGGGCGCTCATGTCATTCATTATCATGTAACCTGCAATCAGTCCGTCGGCATCAGCGGCTTTTATATTGCGGGCTTTTTTATTGAGCACAACAGCCACTTCCAGCTCAAAATCCAATTGCTGAAAATGATCGGGCATACATTCTATCTCCCCAATCCCCTGAATGGCATTGTGGTTGGTAAAATAAAATACAGGATATTGATCGAACGCGGGTGTCATTTCCACTTTGCGGTTGCGACGGGCAGTTTCTACATGCTGCCTGAAAGCATAAGCATCCCTGCACGATGTTGGATGCGGCACAGGGGCCAACATCTCGAAAAACAATTCTTCCTTAGCCTCCAACTTTAAAACAACTTAGTATTGTGCCAGTACAATTTTAGCAAGCAT
>JABDFZ010000088.1 GCA_013286325.1 Bacteroidota bacterium
CAGGATTTTAACATATAATGCTCGTTTTAATAATTTTTCATCATGAAAACTACATATAAAAATTTAATTAATGGTGCTTTAGGTACACTGGTATGTGTGTTTTTAGCATTCCCTGTCAGCGCACAGCACAGGCCATCAACAAGTGGTGGCGGAGGCGGCGGTGGCAGTAGCAGCCCTGCCCCTGCAAGATCGTCAGGTGGTGGTAGCGCCAGTGTTTCGAGGCCTTCTGTTAGTGTATCAAGACCTTCGTCTGTTGGTGTTTCAAGACCGGCTGTATCGTCACAAAGGCCATCAACCCAACCCGGTCAACGCCAGGTTATTGGCGTAAGAGGTAACTATGGTTATGCTCCACGTCCCGGTGTTGCCGCAAGAGGCAATTATGGTTATGCTCCGCGTGCTGCTGCAAGCGCAGGTATAAGAGGCGCAACCGGCAGCTACCGTAGCGCTCCAAGAGTTGGCTATGGCGGTTATTGGGGAAACCATAACTATTACCACTACAATCGTGGTTATTATGGTTCTTATTATTTGCCAAGGCTTGGGTTTTCAATCGGCATTTTGCCTTATGGTTATTATCCTTTTTACTATGGCGATTTTCAATATTATTACAGCGATGGGTTATTCTATCAATATGACAATAACGAATATACTGTAGTTGAACCGCCAATTGGCGCCGAAGTAAAGGAATTGCCTGAAAAAGCACAGTCCATTGTGATAAACGGTCAGCAATATTATGAGCTGAACGGTGTATACTATCAACCGGTTACTAAAGATGATGGCACCCAAGTTTACCAGGTTGCCGGAAAAGACGGTGAATTAAATACCGGTGGCACCCAGGTACAGGAAGATCAACCACAAGGACCGCAAATTGGCGACATTGTTGGCCAGCTTCCGCCAGATTGCAGGAAAATAAAAGTTAACGGCGAAAAACTATATGTTTCTCCGGATGGTGTTTACTACCAGGAGCAGATTGATGCCAATAACAATAAAACTTATAAAGTTGTAGGCCTGCCAACTGATGAGCAACAGCCTGAATAAAACTTAATATTGATATAATCATAAAAAAGGTGACCCGGTAGTTCGGATCACCTTTTTTGTTTGGTAAAACATTCCATTAAAGGTTATAATACTATCAATCATCAGTCGACTTGATTAAGTAGATTAGCACTTTATATTTAACCATGTCGAAGCGCTTTATTTATCTTGTTTTTATCTTAGTCATAAATAACCTGTTTGCCTTTGCGGTAAATAAACGCACTGCGTTAAAGTTTTTTTAAAGCTGATGATAAAAACATCCAATATGTTGGGCGGATTGATTTTTCAAACCAGCTAAAGCCCCGTATCTAGGCCCCGGGTGTTTATATTAAGGCCAGGTTTAAAGGCCCGCATTGCGAAATTATCCTAAACGACGAAAACCTGGGTGGTAACAACCTGAATTACCTGGAGATTGTTATTGATAACAATGCCCCATATCGTCTTCAAACTACAGGCAAAGAGAATGTGATAAAAGTACCTGTCGGATTGACCGATACGGAGCATACCATACTGATCTGTAAAGACACAGAATCGAACATTGGATATATTGATTTTATTGGTTTTAGGTGTGAGCAGCTTTTACCACTGCCGCCACAACCGAAGCGCAAAATTGAATACTTTGGCGATTCTATTACCAGCGGCACGGGCATGGATATGTTGGTAATTGCATGCGATAAAGGTCAATGGTACGATCAGCATAATGCCTATATGAGCTATGGGCCACGCACCTCGCGCAACTTAAATGCCGAATGGCAGCTAACTTCATTAGCAGGGGTTGGGTTGCTACATAGCTGCTGCAATATGAAGGTTGTTTTACCACAGATCTACGACAAAGTTTTGCTGGCAGCCGATTCTATTGGCTGGGATTTTAAAGCCTATCAACCAGATGTGGTTACCATTTGTATAGGGCAAAACGACGGTCCGCAGGATTCAACTTTGTTTTGCAGCACCTATGTTAAGCTCATTGCTTCAATAAGGCAGCATTACCCCAAAGCCGACATTATATGCCTGAGCAGCCCTATGGCTGATGCTAATCTTAGCCCGGTGCTAAAACGTTACCTAACCGGAACTGTCAGTTATATGACTACCCATGGCGATAAAAAGGTTTATAAATACTTTTTCTCCAGGCAATACCATAATGGCTGCGGCGGCCACCCTGATATTGATGAACACAAACTTATTGCCGATGAACTCACAGCTTGTATTAAGCGGGTGAAGGGGTGGTGATATTATTTCAACCACAAATTGACGTATAGTTTTGGATTGGAAGAGACTCATATAACAAAAAAGTGGGTTTACATTGGGTTTACACATTTCAATGTTAACTCATATATAAATATTTGATAATCAAGTATTTATATTGATTTTTGAAAAAACCTGGGTTTACACTTTTGTATAAATATTAGTCCTTCTTAATAAACTTTCCGTTCTCGTCAAATATCAGGTCGCCGCCTTTTATTTCTGCTTCGTACATAGTTACATTCTTAGCATCGGTTACCTTACCTGCCTCCCGAATCTTTGCACCTTTGTAATGTTCTTTAATATACGGGGCAATTGATTTAGGCAGATCAGTTACCGGGATAGCTTTAACAATTTCAATAAAAGTTCCTGATGGCGTAAACTGAACCGAATTATCCTCACCAGATTTGCCTCCCCAGTTTGCTTCGTAGTTGCCCTTTTCTTTTTCCCAGCTAACCTTTGTGGCTTCCGGGTATTTTTTTACTAATGCCTCTTTTACTACAGCTGGCACATCTTTGGTTTTCAAGTCCTGTGCGCTCAGGCTGCCGCTTATCAGTGTAATGGCGAATCCTAATACTAATTTCTTTTTCATAATTTACCTTGTTTACCCAAGTTTAGCATATCATTCTGTAGAAAGCTTGATATTATTCTGTAGAAAAATGGGTTAATGTATCCTATGGAATATTAAAATTACAACCGGGGAAATTTACTAAAAGTATAAAAAGGCAAAAGCCCGTTAATTTTAAGTACCTTTATAGAAATCACAGCTACGATGATCTTGTTTTCAAGAAGAAACTTACATTATTCCGATTATAAATGGACTGCCTACGTACAGAATGATCCCCGTGTTAATGGCAAACCAGATGATACACTTTTTAATAAGGAAGAAGGTAATGAGGTTGTTTATTTGATTAACAGACTGATGATATTCTGGGATTACCGCTTTGCTAATACCGGCAACAAAATGGAAAAGCTCATCCACGATAAACTTCCTGAAGACATTACCAAACAGGAAGAAGTGCAGGTATGGCTAAAGGAAAATTTAAAGTTTTAGTCAATCAGGTTGAATTAGGCTAATTGACCTATAAATTATCCCTAACTTAATTCCACATCCATAGTAATTAATTTATCCGGTGTAATAGGCAAATCTCTTACACGTTTCCCGGTTGCATTGTAAACTGCGTTTGCTACTGCACTAGCCATGCCTATTAAAGCTATTTCGCCCATTCCTTTTGCACCCATTGGGTTAATATAAGGATCGGGTTTATTTACAAATAAAGCGTCAATCTGCGGGATATCTGCGTTTACAGGTACGTGATAATCGGCAAAATTATTGTTTACAATTCGGCCATATCTATGGTCGAATACTACTTCCTCCATCAGGGCCATACCTATACCGCCAATTGCGCCGCCTATTATCTGGCTGCGGGCTGTTTTAGGGCTTACAATATGCCCCGAATCGGCTACACAAGCAACCTTATCAATTTTTATAACGCCGGTTGCCGGGTGTACTTTTACCCTTACAAAATGAACAGACCACGAAAACATGGCATATTTTTTCCGTTCATCACCACCTTGGGCAGATGAGGTTACTTGAAGCTTGGCCAGGTTATGTTGTTTTAATACCTGTGCATAATCCGGCTTGTCGGTACCGCCATTACCTATCAGTTGTTGAAATTTCTCTTTCAGGTCTTTACAAACAGCATACACAGCTGAGCCAACACTTGCTGTTATTGACGACCCACCTTGCGTTGGCGCTTGTGGTAATGAAGACTCACCCATATCAAACCTTATCTTTTCCGCCGGGATCCCCATCATTTCCGATGCTATGCTAACCATTGCCGTGCCTGTGCCGGGGCCAATATCGCTAACTGCAGTTTGTAATATAAGGTTACCATCAGCCATCATAATAGCTTTAACTGTTGCGCCATCACGATAAGCGCCAAACATGCCGCCACCCATCCCATATCCAACTAGCCAGCCATTTTCATTAACCGTACCGGGTTTAGGGCTCCGGTCGTTCCAGCCGATATGCTCAGCGCCCATTTTATAGGCTTCATCGAGATACTTGCTCGAAAACGGCTTACCGCCTTGGGGTTCTGTTTGCGCATAGTTGCGCATGCGTAATTCTATCGGGTCGATATTAAGCTGGTAAGAAAGTTCGTCTAATGCCGATTCAAGCGCAAAAGCTCCGGTGGCTTCACCCGGGCCGCGCATCCATGTTGGCACACCCACATCAAGGGCTACAAGTTTGTAGGAAGTATTTACATTAGGGCAGGCGTACAATGATTGACTAACCCCAACAGTACCTTCAGTAAAGTTTTCATAGGTCGAGGTCTGTCCTATAGCTTCATGGGTGATGCCTACCAGCTTTCCATCAGCGGTAGCTCCGATACCAATCTTTTGCCAGGTATGCGGACGGTACCCTACTGAAGTAAACATATCTGCCCTGCTTAAAACCACCTTAACGGGGCGGTTAAGCGCTTTGGCTGCAATAATAGCAGCAACCTCGTGCGGCCATGTACGCAATGCACTGCCAAATGCGCCCCCAACAAATTTTGAATTTACCTGTACATTCTCTTTTTTCAGTTTAAATATTTGCGCTATTTCATCACGTGCATCCTGCACTCCCTGGGTTTTATCCCAAACAGTCAGTTTATCATCCCCATCCCATTGGGCAATAATAGCATGCAGCTCCATTGGGTTATGAATATCTGAAGGGATAATATATTCCTGCTCAACTTTTACAGGCGCGGTCTTCCAGGCATCTTCAGTTCCGCGTTTGTATGTCCCATCGCCATGCGGAGCTTTGGCTGTATTTACATTTGCTCTCAGGTTTGTTTGGTGATTATCCTGATTATATTGTGCCTTTACCTGCGAGGCGCCAAAAAGCGCTCGTTCAAAACTATCGGCAACTACCAAAGCTACAGGCTGACCGCTGAAGTATATTTTATTGTCATAAAATATTTTAAACACACCGTTTCCTGTTGGTTTGCCATCCTGGTAACCCGGAACTTTTGGTGAGTTTAAGTGGGTTATCACAGTTAATACTCCGGGAGCACGTTCTGCCTGTTTGGTATCCAGGCTTTTAATGCTGCCTTTTGCTATAGTACTGCCCACTAAAACACCATAGGTTAAGCCCTTTATATTGAATTCAGCAGAATAACGGGCTGCCCCGGTAACCTTCAACCTGCCATCTACACGGCTTAGTCCATCGGTTTGAGCTGATTTTTTTAATGTGGTTGTTTCTTTCATAACTATATTAAACTAATCCTGCTGCATGTTTCAAAGCTTCAGCAATAACAGCCGGAGCCATTTTTATTTTGAAAGAGTTATATTCATAGCCCTTTGCATCCCGCATTGCTATTTGTGCAGCCTGCTTAAAGTTCTCCTCAGTGGCCGCTTTGCCGGCAAGAGCCTTTTCTGCATCAAACAAACGCCATGGTTTATGTGCCACGCCACCCATTGCCAGGCGCGCCTGCTTAATAATACCATTACTGATATCGAGCGCAGCAGCCACCGATACCAGTGCAAAAGCATACGACTGCCTGTCGCGGATTTTTAAATAGTAGCTGTTTTTGGCAAAGTTATTATCCGGAATATCTACGCCAATAATCATTTCGCCCATAGCCAAATGATTATCCTGTTCTGGATGATCTCCGGGCAGGCGGTGAAAATCGATGAACTGGATACGCCGTTCGCCCTTTTTACCTGCTATAATTACTGTTGCATCTAACGCGGCCAAACCTACGCACATATCGCTCGGGTGTACGGCTATACATTGCTCGCTTGCCCCAAATATGGCGTGCATGCGGTTATAGCCACCCATAGCACCGCAGCCTGTGCCGGGTTCCCGCTTGTTGCAAGGCATACTTACATCAAAAAAGTATGCGCAGCGGGTACGCTGCATCATATTGCCGCCAACTGTTGCCATGTTCCTCAACTGCGGTGATGCCCCAGCCTTTAAAGCCATACTTAGCAATGGCTGCTTTTGCAATACCAGGCTATTTTCAGACACTACACTGTTCAATGCCAATGCGCCAATATGCAGGCCTGTTTTGGTTGATGTTATATTTTTTAATGGGAGATTGTTTATATCTACCAGTTTATCTGGAGCGGTAACTCCGCGTTTCATCAGGTCGACGAGGTTAGTGCCACCTGCTATTATCTTTGTTCCGGGTTTTGCAATAGCATCTATCGTACTTTGCTGGCTTACCGCACGGGTATATTGAAACTGTTTCATACGGGCTGCCCTCCTTCCTTCACTTCCTGTATGGCGTTAACAATGTTGGGATAAGCCCCGCAGCGGCAAATATTCCCACTCATATATTCCCTTATCTCCATTTCCGAATTTGCATGTCCTTCGCGGATACAAGACACGGCAGACATGATTTGCCCGGGGGTACAATACCCGCACTGAAAGCCATCATGTTTTAAAAATGCTTCCTGCATGGGGTGCAACTCGTCGCCTTTGGCTAATCCCTCAATAGTAGTGATCTTTTTGCCGCTTATCATAACACCAAGCGTAAGGCAGCTGTTTACCCTGTGGCCATCAACGTGTACGGTACAGGCGCCACATTGGCCATGGTCGCAACCTTTTTTAGTGCCGGTTAAATCGAGCTGCTCGCGCAGTATATCAAGCAGGGTAGCCCGCGGTTCGACCGACAAATTATGCGCCACGCCGTTAACCTCCATTTTTAAAGGCATTTTTTCAAATGCCTCTGCAATTTTTTCATCAATATGCATACCGGCAGCCTTAACTGCAGTGCCGGGTGTGAGGGCGATTGCAGTTAAAAGTGTTGATTGCTTGATGAAATTGCGGCGTGAATTATCCTTCGCCTCCATTTCGCATTCGGGCTCCGTATGGTGTTTGGTATCTTCCATAGATAATTTGCTTAAGAGAAGGAAAGTTAAGAGTTTTTCTTAGAAAGAAAGAAATAGAATAAGAAATTTACAAAGGGCTTCCTCCCTATAAAAAAAGCCCCGGGAAACTACTCCGGGGCTAAACTAAACTTAAGTAAACTATAAAACTGAACACAAAACGCCAAATTGAGCTTAAAGCTAAAAGACCAAAGCATAAAGCTTTTGCTTTTATTTTCCCTTGTCGCACATCATCTTTCAGCTTTAATATTATATAATAAAAACTCTTTCATCCACTTGCAAATCACCTTTCAGCTTTTACATTTTTGCTTTCACCTCACCTTAACTGCAACCCATTGAATTACCGCAGTTTAAACATTTATAACAAGTTCCCGATCGTACGGTAGTATGCCCGCAGGTATTACATGCCGGGGCGTCACTTTGCACTCCCATGCTTAAATCTACGCTAAATTGTTTTTTATTACTAATACTATTATCAATTATTTTCGAATTAACAGGTTGATACACATTTGTTTCATCAGTATTGAAGTCGTCATCGTCCATTTGCGGGTTGCCTGTAATACCTTTTTGTTCTGTTATTACGTGAACAAGGTCCGTACGGTTTTGATATTCGTATCCAAGCATCCTGAAAATATAATCGATGATGCTTGTTGCACTTTTTATATTGGCATGGCCAACCACCATCCCGGCAGGTTCAAAGCGGGTAAAGGTGAATTTCTCCACATACTCTTCTAACGGAACGCCATATTGTAAGCCAACCGAAACGGCAATAGCAAAGCAATTCATCAGCGAGCGGAAAGTTGCCCCTTCCTTGTGCATATCAACAAAGATTTCCCCTAAAGTGCCATCCTCATATTCCCCGGTGCGAACAAAAACGGTTTGCCCGTCGATACTTGCCTTTTGGGTATATCCCCGGCGTTTAAACGGCAGGCTCTTTTTTTGCACCACACGCGATAACTGGCGCATAAAGTTGGTATCTTTCGATTTTTCCATTATAGCCATCGCAGCTTCTATCACCTGCTCGCTGGTCAAGTCGCTCAGCTTAACGTTGGCGGCTTCGCCCAATACTTCTTCAACAGTATCCAACTTTTCAGCAGTTTCTTCCTTCTCTTCCTTAACATCAGATTTGGTTGATAGCGGCTGAGAAAGCTTGCAGCCATCGCGATACAATGCATTGGCCTTCAATCCCAATTTCCACGATAACTCGTAACAATCTTTTATTTCATCAACATTGGCCTCATTTGGCAGGTTGATGGTTTTTGAAATAGCACCTGATAAGAAAGGTTGTGCAGCTGCCATCATCTTAATATGCCCGTGCGAGTGGATATAACGCTCGCCTTTTGCACCGCACTTATTGGCACAATCAAATACAGGGTAATGTTCAGTTTTCAGGTACGGCGCGCCTTCAATGGTCATGGTACCACAGATGTATTCGTTGGCTTCGGCAATTTCTTTACGGCTAAAGCCTAATCCGCGCAACACGTTAAAGTCTGGTGCGTTGTATTGTTCCGGCTTAAAGCCAAGTCGTTTCAAGCAATCCTCGCCAAGCGACCAAATGTTAAATGCAAAGCTGATCTCGAAGGCGGCAATAAGGCCTTTATCCAGTTTTTCCAGCTCGTCATCGGTTAAGCCTTTGGCTTTTAAAGTTTCTATATTGATATGCGGAGCACCTTTTAAGGTAGCTGCACCTTTCGCATAGTTAACAATTGCGGTAACCTCATGCTCCTGATAACCCAAATTACTCAACGCTTCCGGAACAGCCTGGTTAATGATCTTGAAATAACCACCGCCTGATAGTTTTTTGAATTTAACCAACGCAAAATCAGGTTCGATACCCGTAGTATCGCAATCCATTACCAGGCCGATAGTACCTGTTGGGGCAATAACAGTGGTTTGGGCATTGCGGTAGCCATATTGTTCACCCATCTCAACCGCCTTATCCCAGGCGTTGCAGGCAGCAGATAATAGATAATCGGGGCAATCCGCCTGCTCAATTCCCGGTGGCGCTATTTCCAGGCCTTCGTAGTTCCCGGTAGAGTTATAAGCAGCATACCTGTGGTTACGCATAACGCGCAGCATGTGCGCTTTATTATCATTATAACGACTAAAAGCACCAAGCTCTTTGGCCATTTCGGCTGATGTAGCATAGGCAGTACCAGTCATAATAGCGGTAATAGCCCCACCAATTGCACGGGCTTTATTGCTGTCGTAAGGGATGCCGTTCAACATTAATGCAGAGCCTAAGTTGGCAAAGCCCAAACCAAGCGTACGATAATCGTATGATAGTTGTGCAACTTCTTTCGATGGGAACTGCGCCATCAATACCGAGATCTCTAAAACCACTGTCCATATGCGGCAGGTATGTTCAAAGCCATGCACATTGAAGATGCGGGTCTTGGGATCGAAGAAATGTGCGAGGTTAACAGAGGCCAGGTTACAGGCTGTATTATCCAGGAACATGTACTCCGAACAAGGATTGGAAGCATTGATTCGGCCACCTTCCGGGCAGGTATGCCATTCGTTAATGGTGCTGTCAAACTGTACTCCCGGATCGGCACAGGCCCAGGCTGCAAAAGCTATATCGTCCCACAATTTTTGCGATGATATAGATTTAATAGCCTTACCACTCATCCTGCTGATCAGTTCCCATGGCTTTTCATCTTTCAAAGCCTTGAAAAAACTATTGGGAATACGTACCGAATTATTGGAGTTTTGGCCAGACACAGTACGATATGCTTCGCCTTCGTAATCTGATGAGTATCCCGCAGCAATCAGGGCAGCAACTTTTTTCTCCTCCTCAACCTTCCAGTTTACAAAGCCTTCTATTTCGGGGTGATCCAGATCGAGACAAACCATTTTGGCTGCCCGGCGCGTTGTACCACCTGATTTAATAGCACCCGCCGCACGGTCGCCTATTTTTAAGAACGACATTAAGCCGGATGAATATCCGCCGCCAGAAAGTTTTTCATTATCGCCCCTGATCTTTGAGAAATTGGTACCAACACCCGATCCATATTTAAAAATACGTGCCTCACGTACCCAAAGATCCATAATACCGCCCTCATTCACCAGGTCGTCATCTACAGACAGGATAAAGCAGGCATGCGGCTGCGGGCGCTCGTAAGCAGAAGTTGATTTGCTTAGTTTTTCGGTTACAGGGTCCACAAAATAATGTCCCTGCGGCTTACCCGTAATACCATAGGAATTGTGCAGGCCTGTATTAAACCATTGCGGCGAGTTCGGCGCGGCGAGCTGCCCGGTAATGGTATAAACTATTTCGTCGTAAAATATCTCAGCGTCATCTGCCGAAGCAAAATAACCGTAACGTACTCCCCAATCCTTCCAGCACTTGGCCATACGGTGGGCAACCTGTTTAATGCTTTTTTCAGAGCCTGTAGTCCCGTCGGCTTGCGGAACGCCCGCCTTACGGAAGTATTTTTGTGCGAGGATATCAGTCGCTACCTGGCTCCAGGTTGCTGGCACCTCTACGTCATTCATTTCAAATACGGCATCGCCGGATGGATTACGGATAACCGAAGAACGTTTTTCGTATTTAAAAAGATCGAAAACGCTTATTCCTGTTTTAGTAAAATATCTTTCAAACTTTAATCCCCGGCTGTTTTCAGAGGTTGTTTTTTTGTAGATGTCGTCTCCCATATCAATACAGTGTGGTAAATAGAACGTTAGTTAAAAAACTATGAGGGGTTTTACGTAAAGCTATTACTCGTAATAATGTATTTCAATTCAGAGTTTTCCACACAGTGTGAACAAGACGCTTGCTTATAGCGCAGCATTGATTAAATGATTAGTTTACAATGAATTAATAGTGTTGAAAAGTGATTTGCATGCTGGCTTATAGATATACTTATCACGAATATAAATCAAATTCCTCTCACTCAACTCACCCGGCCGTCACTTCAGTTTTTACCCTCTTTACGACTTTTCGTAGAGAGGGTCGACCAGCATAGCGTAGTCGGGGTGAGTAAACTATACGTGCGACAATTTGATTGCACTCATTAACACCTTGCACAAATCAGTAAAATTGCACAATTTAGTAAACTCAATAAAAATATATTACTTATGAAAAAGCTGATATTCATTGTATCTCTCCTTGTAATAGGCCTTGGTGTAAAGGCACAGGGCACAACTGCTGCGGTTAAGCTAACCGATACCGCCAAGTTATATCACCCTGAAGCAGATGCTAAAGCTGATATTGCCAATGCAGTAAAAAAAGCAAAGGCAGAGCATAAAAACATATTACTTCAAATTGGTGGTAACTGGTGTATCTGGTGTATCCGTTTTAACGACCTGGTTACCCATGATGCTGATCTTGATAAATTTGTGCGCGATAATTATGTAATTGTGCATGTAAATTACAGCAAAGAAAATATGAACGAAAAGCTGTTGGCCGATCTCGGTTATCCGCAGCGTTTCGGGTTCCCGGTTTTTATAGTGCTGGATGATAAAGGGAATCGTTTGCATACTCAAAATTCGGGCTACCTTGAAGAAGGTAAAGGCCATAGCAAGGCAAAAGTGCTGGAGTTTTTCCAGGGATGGTCGCCGGCGGCTTTAGACCCTAAAACATACGCGAAGGCAAATTAATTTTAATGCTCAAAAAGAAGAGGGGCTGTCTTTTTGAGACAGCCCCTCTTTTGTTTTACCTGTTTAAGGTATTAAAGTACGTAACACGGGATCATAGGACACATATGACGAATAGGTGAACAGGCATCGGTTGGGCAACACCTGAAACATAGCGGAGGAGTAATACCGCCGCCACCTAAAATGTCTTTCATTTGTGCTCTTGATAGTTTTTGTCCTTTTAAATCCGTAGATTTTTGATTCAGTTTTTCCATGATTTTTTAGTTTTTGTGCGTTTGTTATTTGTTATTAAAATTTAGTTGAACAGTAATTGAAAGGCTGCGCTTGTAAAACAGCTTCATCTTTTTTACTTAGAGTACATTACAAAGCGTATCAAGGCATACGTGACGAACAGGTGAACAAGGGTCGTCAGGGCAGCACCTGAAACAAAATGGAGGTATTATTATACCACCACCGCCTAAAATGTCCTTCATTTGTGCCCTTGAAAGCTTTTGTCCTTTTAAATCCGTAGATTTTTGATTTAGTTTTTGCATGATTTTTTAGTTGTATGTGTTTAAAGTTTAGTTGAACAATAATTAAAAGGCTGTATTGGGAAGACAGTCTCTTTTTTTTACTTAGTATATTACAGGACAAACCTCTTCAGGGCACATGTGACGAATAGGTGAACATGGATCATCAGGACAGCATCTGAAACATAATGGAGGTATTATTATACCGCCGCCACCTAAAATGTCTTTCATTTGTGCTCTTGATAGTTTTTGTCCTTTTAAATCCGCAGATTGTTGGTTTAGTTTTTGCATGATTTTTTAGTTTTGTATGTTTATTAATTGTTGGCTTAAATTTAATTAAACAATAATTAAATATCAAAAAATAAAAGCGATTTTCCATTAAAAAAGTTTGTTTTAATTAAATTTTTTAACTACAAAATCGGTAGAATTTCTTGATTATCTACCCGCCAAAATCTATTCCTAAGGAAAACATGAACCCATTTCTTCGTGGTGTATCAGATTGTAGTACATGTATATTTGAAGCACCGGCGATAAGATTTGCTTTTGGTGAAAGCTTTATTACATTATACCTGAAATCGAGACCTGCTGACAAATATCCAGGATTATGGAAAACCCGGTTCCTGTCCCACATCAAAGCCGAGATATAAAAATCAGTTTCTCTGAATGTTAGTTTTACGCGATTTGTCCAGTTATAATCTTTGGTTATTATAAGGTTCTGAAAAAACGCATCATTACTTATGGTAAAATGTTTGTTGAACTTATAGGTTACTGCAAGGTCGAAAATAAAATCCGAGCCCTTATCAGCAACTGAATAATTTTGGTTCAGGTTTACACCCAGGTTAGGCGTTATGAGTAGTTTTTCCCCTACTTTAAAATATTTATGTAGTCCTATCATTCCGTAATTAATTCCTGTATTCCGGTTAATAAGGTCTACAGATTCATAGATAAAGCCACCCCATGTTTTCCTGTCGTAAATAAAAAGCGCATCAAATGAAGGGTCGGATTGATCTACCGAGCCGGTAAAGAAATAAAGGCTTGCGGAATAAACCTGGCCTGTTAAGCTCCAGCTAACCGGTTGCTTAGGTTGTTTAATCCGCGTTGTATCTGAATGCAGGCTATCAATTGCTACCGCTTGTGCAGAAGAACAGCAAATGACAGATAACAAGCTGTATACCATAATTTTAAAAATGCTTTTAATCATAGATCGAAATGTATTTTTAAGATTAATATTCATTAATCAAACAAAAATACATTGTTATTGGTTCTGTATAAATAGCCATTATAATAATTTTAATAGAACCAATTTAGCTATAACTAATGCCTGAATCAGCTATAAAAGGCACCAATCTATTTGCTTTTGCCTTTAGTACCTGCCGGCCATTCGTGCATGTACCAGTTCCATTCCCAGGTTTTACCTTCATCCGCCGAGAATGCCTGGCTCCATTTAAGGTCTTTGGGATTTGTTTTATCCCATTTATATTGAACAATAATATTTTTACCCTTCTCGGTATCCCTGCCATAAAACGTGCCTATGTTACCGTTAAATGATCCAACAACCTCCGGTTCTAGTACGCCCGCTCCGCTGGCAGCCCAGTAAATGCTCCATAATCTTGTTTGAGGGTTAAACAAACGAAGCGTAAAGCCCTCGAATGATTTCCCGCCAATGGTTGCGTAAAAATGATCGGTATTGCCTATACCATTCAGTATTTTATTAAAGCTCAGTTTGGCAGGGAAGTCGATCCATTCTTTACTGTTTACCAACCTGTCTTTAAGCTTATGATTGGTTTGTTCCCAGTTGCCATCCATAAAATCAAAGTCTTTGGATGATGAGCTTGCGGAAGGTTTGATCACCAACGCTCCATTCGGCGCAATGGTAAAAGCCGGGGTTTCATTTTTCTTTGCCTGTTGCGATTTACCTATTGAAGAGTAAAGTGAGATTAACAGAACTATAGCGGTTAATTTTTTCATACTGATACCTATTATATATACAAACTTATAAGCCAAATGGCTCTGTAAAAGAGCCATTTTAATAATTAGTACAGAACCAATTATTAGCCATAAAGAAATACTGAAGTTTAGTTTAGCTTATAGAAAATTCTTAACTCTTTTTGCCCTTGGTATTAATAGGTTTTTCGTGCATATACCAGTTCCATTCCCAGGTTTTGCCGTTATCCGTTGAATAAGCCTGGCTCCATAAGAGATCTTTCGGATTGGTTTTATTCCATCGATATTGTACAATTACGCTTTTCCTATTCCAGGTATCCCTGCCGTAAAACGTGCCGATATTCCCTTTAAATGATCCCAATACAGGAGGTTCCAGTTTGCCTTTATCGCTCGCAGCCCAGTAAATGCTCCATAATTTTGTTTTGGGATCGAACAGGCGGAGTGTAAGGCCTTCGAACGGCTTACCATCAAAGGTTGCATAAAAGTGATCGGTGTTACCTATACCATTTAAAATTTTATTCACGCTGCATTTGGCCGTAAAATCCGTCCATGATTTACTATGCACCAATCTGCCGTTGAGCTTGTGATTACTTATTTCCCAGCTACCCACAAAAAAATCAAAATCATTTGCGGAAGAGGTTGCAGATGGCTTAATTAATAGTTCCCCGTTAGGTGCAACAGTAAAACCCGGGGTTTCATTTGATGATTGTGCCCGTGTTAATACCGGAAATGCACTAATTATCATGAGTATAATACTTAATTTTTTCATATCGGTACCTT
>JABDFZ010000089.1 GCA_013286325.1 Bacteroidota bacterium
GCCGATGTATATGTTACTCCCGCAATTGAAGATAACCTGCCCAATACCATCATGGAGTCGTTGGCTTGCGCTACCCCGGTGGTGGCCTTTAACACAGGTGGCATCCCCGATATGGTAGAGCATCTTCAAAACGGTTACCTCGCTGAATTTAAATCGGCTACAGATTTTGCTGCCGGGATCCATTTTGTTTTAAATTCGGATAAGAAAGATGAATTAGCAGTAAATGCCCGGAATAAGGTATTGAATACTTTCACCAATGAAATAGTTGCTGAGCAATATTTGGCGGTTTACAAATCAATACTAAAGAGATGAAGAAGCAAAATATATTGAATGCGCGCTGGCCTGTCATGGTGAGCCTGTCGAACCACGACGTGCGGAGAGGCCTTTGTCCACATACTTCGACAAGGCTCAGCATGACACCCAAATTTCATTTCACATTCAAATTAAGTAATGACAGCTTTTAACCCAGCCCTTTCTGTAATAACTGTTGTTTACAATAACGTAAGGGATATTGAGCGCACTATGCTGTCGGTGTTAAATCAAACCTATCAAAACATTGAATATATAATTGTAGATGGCAAATCAAACGATGGCACACTACAGGTAATAGAAAAATATAAAACCCGTATTGCAAAGCTTATTAGTGAAAAGGACGAGGGTATTTATGATGCAATGAACAAGGGGCTTACCCTTGCCACTGGCGATTATGTAATATTCATGAACTCGGGTGATGGATTTTATGCACAGGATACGGTTGAAAAGGTATTTGCTTCATCTCCTGATGCAGATATTTATTACGGCGAAACAGAAATGATTAACGACGAGGGCGAAAGCCTCGGCCAGCGCAGGCATAAAGCGCCTGCACAGTTTAACTGGAGGAGCTTTAAATACGGTATGAGTGTAAGTCACCAGGCTATTTATATCCGCCGTTCGCTTACTGAGCCATATGACCCCCAATATCAGTTGAGCGCCGATATCGACTGGATAATCCGCGCGGCTAAAAAAGCAAAAAAGATAGTTAATGTAAACCAGTATGTCGCCAGATACCTGGTTGGCGGTATGTCGAAAACCAAACATAGCCAAAGCCTGCAGGAACGGTTTAATATTATGAAGCAATACTACGGCCTCATTCCTACCGTTTTAAATCACTTTGTCATCGCTTTTAACTTAGGCTGGTATTGGCTGAAGAATAAAAAGACGAATGATTGAGTTTTGGGGGATGAAAAGTATATCGGGTAAACGATCTTCCTAAAAAAATAAAAATTTTTATTATTGGATTCATTCGAGATCGACCGGCAAACAATTAATGACCTGGGAATTTTCACAGAAGACGGTAACGCTTTATCTGTTTTTTCCATTTTCAATAGGGTTAAAACCATTGGGGGCAAAAATCAATTAACTCAATTGATGCAAACCCCATCACCTGATATTAAAGTCCTTACCTCACGCCGCAACTGTGCCAAATATTTTTATGATAATCCTATAACTTTTGATATTGAAGAAAAAGACCTTGACTTTATTGAGCATTATCTTTCGTTTGGGGCTAAGATTTTAAGTGCCAATTATATTGATGCTTCTTTAACTAATTTGCGCTATAAGTTTTATTCAGATAACAACTATTATATTATAAATAAGGGCATTAATGATACTTTCATACTACTTCGGATCGTTTGGGGAATTTATAATGAGCTTTCCGGTAAAAAATGCCCGGTACATATAAACAGCCTGCTTAAAATTTTAGAGGATCTTTTTAAAAAGAAGCCCTTTGAAAAGATAGTTTTGTTAAGTCCTGATAAAAATCTCAATTACTTACAGGTAGCTTATTATGATAAACTGTTGAGAAAAGAAGAGTTACATACATTAAAAGACCTAATCAACATTGTTTATGAATTAGACGTGTACATAGCAGTGGCAAAGGCAGCACAAGTGCATGGCTTTTGTTTCCCTGAATATTGTGCAGATAAAAGAGCTTATGTTGGCATAACAGGCCTGTATCATCCGGGTATTAAAAATGCTGTTAAAAATGATCTGATAATAGAGGAAAATAAAAACCTTGTTTTTTTAACCGGTGCAAACATGGCCGGTAAATCATCATATTTAAAGGCTTTGGGGCTGGCAGTATATTTAGCGCATATCGGTTTTCCTGTACCTGCCACCAGCATGCAGACAAGTGTGTTTAACGGATTAATCACCACCATTAACCTATCTGATAATATCAGTAACGGTTATAGTCACTATTACAGTGAGATAAAAAGGGTAAAGGAAACCGCTCTGAAGATAGTTGAGCGCAGTAATCTCTTTATAATTTTCGATGAGCTTTTCCGCGGGACAAATGTTAAAGATGCTTATGATGCATCACTCGCCACAATTAACGCGCTTTCTGCTATCAAAAACAGTATTTTTTTAATTTCCACTCATATTGTTGAGATAGCACCGGCAATTAAACACTTGCCGAATATTTCTTTTAAATACTTCATTACCCGCATAGATAATGGCAAGCCTGTTTTTGAATATAAAATGAGAGATGGCGTTTCTTCAGAAACCCTCGGCTTTTTTATATTTAGAAATGAAGGAATTTTGGAGATACTGGAAAAGGCAAAGACTTGAGGTTTTGCTTTCACATTTGCTTATCTATAGTTATTTGCCTGTGAGGATACATGCAACGGAACAAAAAACTATGAAAAAAAGCGATGAGCCTCAACCCATCGCTTTTCTATAGTTCAATCTAAAACTAAGCTTTCTTAGGTGCTGCCTTAGTAGTTTCAGTTTTCTTTTTCTTTATTTCAGCATAACCTGCTCCACCTAAAGCCAATATCAACAGCACTGAACCTGCAAGCGAAATCTTCTCGCCTGTGTAATATGATGCAGGATGGAAATCAAACTTAATGGTATGATTACCAACCGGGATCTGAGCTGCGCGTAGTACATAATCAGCTCGGAAATATGGTTTCTCAACACCATCTATCTGCATTGTCCAGCCTTTGTTGTAATATATTTCAGAGAATACCGCAATCTGTGAGCTATGTGAACTGGTTTCATATACCAAATGATCGGGATTGTAGCTTGTCAGTTTAATAGTGCCGCTGGTATCGCTTATGGATTGTTTTTCATCAATTACATTTTTGTATTGCTGATCAACAATTGCTTCGTCTTTTGGTGCAAAGCTGCTGATGGCCTGCATTTCTTCATTGGCATTTTTAGCATATTTTATACTTTTTACAAACCACGCATGTCCGCAGGCAGTTGGGTTTGTCCGCATTGATAAATTTCTGGCGGTATCTGTAGTGATCACATACTTGGTATTCAACATATCCAAAACATCATGATTTGGCGGATTTTGCATTATCTGGTTATCCATCAACTCGTCATAACGTTTTAGCCTCGCTGCAGAATACCCGCCAATTGATTTATGGAAAAACGGATTGAAGGTATCCTGTTTTAATGCCTCAAGCTGTGTTATATCAAATACTCTGAAATCAGGATCGGGATCCCTGTTAATAAAATTATCTACTTCACGGGGTTTTACCTGGTTATCCAGCTTGTCGGTGAAATTTGCATCTTTTAAATAACGTTTATCCACCTGCCAAAGATCTACCAAAATAAGTACCAGCAGCGCTGCCGATAATATGGTGACATTGATCTTTTGTTTAACAAATGCCCATATTATTCCGAATGCTAATACAACAAATATCAGCGAGCGGATAGCATCTGCACGTTCAAGGCTTTGCCTGTCGCTAACAATGGCATTAGCTACGGTATTAGCCATTGCACTATCGCCTTTAAGCGCCTGGGTAAGATAAGTAATACCTTGTTGGTAATCACTCGATTTAAAGCTTAACAGTAGGGTTGGTAATGCAATCAGCAATAATAAAAGACCACCTATTATGTAAAAAGTTAGCTTTAGTTTTTTAAATATAACCTGCTTATCCGGGTTGTCAATAATTTCCTGTATAGCTAAAAATGCCAGTATAGGGAAACAAATACTGGTAACAGCTATAATTGATTCAACTGTACGGAATTTATTATAAAGCGGGAAATAGTTAAAGAACAAGTCGGAAACATATGGGAAGTTGCTGCCAAATGATAACAGCAATGTGAGTAGTACTGTTCCCAGCAACCACCACTTCAGCCTGTTTTTCACAAACAATAAACCAAAAACGAACAAGAAACAAATTACAGCGCCAAAATAAAACGGGCCACTGGTAGACGGGCGTTTTTCACCCCAATAGGTAAATAACCCAGGGAAACCGTTTGAGATCTGCTGAGTATAAGTAACCGCTTGTTCAGGTGAAAGTTGTTTATCTAAAAACACTTTGGCTAATGCCGAGTTTTGATCGAGCATATCGTTATATGTAGGGCCACCATAAGCATTTGGCACTAAAAATGTAAGGCACTCGCCAACACCCTGGCTATATTGATACGCGTACGATTTATCTAACCCTTCACTGGGTTCCTTTTTGTTATTGGTCAGGTTTGATTTACCCCTGTAACTATCTTTGCTATATTCGGCTGTGCTCCAAAGTAATGAAGCATTTATTGCCAATGCAAGCAGTGCAGCCCCGGCCAGGTAAACAAGTGATTTTAAAAAAGAGGAGGTTGTTTTTGCCTTAACCGCATGATAAAGCTCAATACCTAATAATATTAGCAGCGCTAAAAGCAGGTAGTAAGTCATTTGTACGTGGTTGGCCCGTATTTCCATTGCAAGGAAAAAGGCCGTTAACGCACCGCCGGTAAAATATTTACCCCGTAAGGTCATTAAAATACTTGCTATGAGAGGTGCAAAAAACGCAATGGCAAACGCCTGGTTTGAATGCCCCGCAACAAGCAGGATAATATTATAAGATGAAAACGTAAACGCAAGCGCCCCCGCCGCAGCCAGCCAGGGCTTTATTTTTAAAACAATGAACAAAAAGTAAGTGCCAAATAAAAGGATGAGAACGGTATCAACCGGATTTGGGAATATGGCTTTTAGCGTCGAAATTACATGGGTTGTAAGGTTATCGGGATATGGAGCCCAGATCTGGAAAACCGGCATACCGCCAAAAATCTGATTGGTCCACAAAATAGTGATTCCCTTTTCCCGGTAGTCGTTAATCTCTTTTTGGGTTGATTGGGCACCCGTTACATCAGACTGTCCTAATGTTTTACCCTGAAATGCAGGCGTAAAATACACAAAGCATATCACCAGGAAAACTGCAGCAATTATACAGTGAATGCCATTCCGCTTAAACCAATTGTTCATCTAAGTTTTTTAAAAGGGATAATATTAATTCCCCAAAAATAGAAATTAGAATGAGAAAGTAAATTATAAGTTATTGTTTTATCGGGAAGCTATGATTTTACCTGGAATAAAATCACCATAGCAATAAGTACAACTATGCTTATGATGTAAGCAATTACGGTAATTTTAGTATACAATTCTTTGTCCCTGTTGATTTTATAAACATTGTACACTGCTAAAAAGCCCATTATTACCCAAAAGAAAGTGCTTATATGATGCTTATCGGCAAATAATGTAGCCGCTACACAAACAACAATAAAATTTGTGATGATAAGAAGAATTGAGTCGGGCGTATTGTTATGACCTTTTCTGCGCTTAAATACTTCTTCAGGTATTATCATTTAAATTTTTGTTAAGATAATTGGTTATGAACCATTAACATTTATGCAAAAGTGTAAATCATGTTTTTTTTCAAAAATTCACTTCAAGTAACTGACTAACAGATGTTTATGTATGTGTTAACATTGAAATATGTAAACCATGTAAACCCACTTTTTTGTTATTTGAGTTACTTTCAACCCAAGACTCTACGTCAATTTGTGGTCGATATTACACTATTTTATCTCTTCGTAATCTATAAATTCGCCTTCAGTATCTGGTACCTTGCTTTTCTGGCCTTCGGGGATATAATCAACCTTAACCTTTGTATCCGGCTTGCTTTGACTGCGATAATTTTGCTGATGATTTTGTTGTTGCTCTTGTGCCTTATTTACCACACTTTGGAAAAGCATAGGTAACAGAAAGCGCACAAGGTTCCTTATGATATATAAAATAACTATCGCAAATAACAGGAAATCGAGAATCCTACCCATTTTATTAAAATTAAACCTGCAAATATAATATTATAACGGCAAAATTGTTTGCATATGATTTTGCTTTGTTTTTTGACATGCCGTTGATTTATTTGTTACAGATGCACAATTTGATGATTTTAAAATGATATGACGAGTCACCAGTAAATAGCAAAAATCATAACCTTTAAATTATCAGCACATCAGTCTAAAACTTTTCTTCCATCATTTTTTCAAGCGCAAACATTTCATCCCGCAGCTTGGCTGCTAATAAAAAGTCCATATTCTTAGCCGCTGCAAGCATTTCCTTCTTGGTATTTTCGATTGATTTTTTTAAGATCGGGCTTAGTCATATAAGCCACAATAGGGTCTGCAGCAAGCGAAACCATGTCGGTTTCTACATAAGCTTTCTGCACACCGCCTTTAAAGTCCATTACCGAGGTTTGTTCCATAATCTCTGTCCTGGTTTTACCAACGGTTCTTGGCGTAATACCGTTTGCGGTGTTATACTCTATCTGGATATCACGGCGGCGGTTGGTTTCATCCATTGTGATCTGCATGGAATCTGTAATTTTATCAGCATACATAATTACCCTGCCACGGTCGTTACGTGCAGCACGGCCAATGGTTTGGATCAACGATCTTTCTGAACGTAAAAAGCCTTCCTTATCGGCATCAAGAATAGCAACTAGCGATACTTCGGGCAAATCGAGCCCCTCACGCAACAGGTTAATGCCTATCAGTACATCAAATTCACCAAGCCTTAAGCCTCTTAGTATTTCAACACGTTGCAAGGTTTTAACTTCCGAATGGATATAACGGCATTTAATGCCCAACCTGTCCATATATTTTGCCAGTTCTTCGGCCATGCGTTTGGTGAGGGTGGTAACTAGTACCCGGTCGCCCATTTTTACCGTTTTATCAACCTCTTACAGCAGATCATCCACCTGGTTAATTACCGGGCGAATATCAATTACAGGGTCGAGCAATCCTGTCGGGCGTATTACCTGCTCAACAACCACACCGCCAGATTTCTCCAGCTCAAAGTCTCCGGGAGTAGCACTTACATATATGGTTTGTGGCGCAAGCCCTTCAAATTCCTGGAAATTCAGCGGGCGGTTATCTAATGCTGCAGGCAAACGGAAACCATATTCGACCAGGGAGATTTTGCGCGAACGGTCGCCACCATACATTGCCCTGATCTGCGGCACTGTAGCGTGGCTCTCGTCAATTACCATCAGGTAATCGTCTGGAAAGTAATCGAGCAAACAGAATGGCCTTGCACCAGGCTGGCGACCATCGAAAAATCTGGAATAATTTTCAATACCGGAGCAATAGCCTAATTCGCGGATCATTTCCAGGTCATAGTTAACCCTTTCTTCCAATCGTTTGGCCTCCAGGAAACGGCCATCGCCAATAAATTGCTTTTTACGGGTTTCCAATTCTTCCTGTATCGCCCATATCGATTGTGTAAAACGCTCGCGGGGGGCAACATACAGGTTAGCCGGAAATAAAACCATGTGCGTCATCTTCTCGATGGTTTTTCCTGTACCAACATCAAACGTGCTTAGTTCTTCAATATCATCACCAAAAAATGAAACTCGGTAAGCAACATCCATGTAGGCGGGGAAAATATCTACCACATCGCCCTTTACCCGGAAAGTTCCGCGTTTGAAATCGGCAGTGGTACGCGAATAAAGGATCTCCACCAAACGATGTAAAAAGGCATTACGGCTAACCCTTGTACCAACTGCAAAACGGAAAACCGATTCCTTGAAATCCTCAGGGTTTCCCATACCATAAATGCAGCTGATAGACGAAACTACAATTACATCCCTTCTGCCCGACATTAATGCCGAGGTAGTACGTAACCTTAGTTTTTCTATTTCTTCGTTTATCTGAAGGTCCTTTTCAATATATGTATTGGTTGTAGGAATAAATGCCTCAGGCTGATAATAATCATAATAAGATACAAAGTAGTTTACCGCATTCTCCGGAAAGAATTGTTTAAACTCGCCATATAGCTGTGCTGCCAGTGTTTTATTATGGCTTAATATTAGTGTTGGCTTTTGTGTTTGCGCAATAACATTGGCAATGGTAAACGTTTTACCCGATCCGGTAACCCCAAGCAGGGTTTGAAAAGGATCCTGGTTATTTACGCCTTCAACCAATTGCCTTATGGCCTCGGGCTGATCGCCTGTTGGTTTGTATTGAGAAGTTAAAGTGAAATCCATAGTGTGATCAAAAGTAACTATTTAGATGTTAGATATGAGATTTGAGACGTTAGATAGGAAATTTGACATTAGTTTTATTTGGAGCTGAAAATTTAACGTTCGAATTGTTGAACCAAAATTATCAACATTAATGACAACCCTATGTCAGCAATGTTTATATAAATATAATTTTCTTAAATTTATTGATAATAATATTTTCTCAAATCTCATATCTAAAAAATGGTCTTCATCCTGAATAAAACAAATACCATTGCCAACCAATTTCTGGCCGAACTGCGCGATGTAAACATCCAGCAGGATAAAACCCGTTTCAGGCGTAACCAGGAAAAACTTGGTGAAATACTTGCTTATGAGATCAGTAAAACATTAGCTTATTCGGAAAAGGAAGTGCAAACTCCTTTAGGGATAGCCAATATAAATACACCAGTAGAGCAGCCGGTTTTGTGTACCATTTTACGGGCGGGGCTGCCATTTCATCAGGGCTTTATGAACTATTTTGATAATTCGCCTTCGGCATTTGTTACAGCCTATCGTAAAGTAAAAAAGAATGGCACCTTTATTATCAATATCGATCATATCTCTACGCCGGATCTTGATGGAAAAATATTAATTATTTGCGATACCATGTTGGCTACCGGGCAAAGTTTAGTACGGGTATGTAAAGAGCTTATAGCACAATACAAAATAAAAGAACTGCATATTGCCGCGGTTATTGCCAGCACCGAAGGCATAGCCCATGTCCGCGCCAACCTGTCGAAAGCAAAGCTATGGCTTTGTGCGGTAGATGAGGAGATGACCAGTAAAGCTTATATAGTCCCAGGATTGGGCGATGCAGGTGACCTGGCGTTTGGGGAGAAAGTTTGAAGGAATTCGGAAGTGGGAATGCCGATTGCGGAATGTTTTGGCAAAGAAAAAACTTACGAAGTTTGGAAAACTTCGTAAGTTGATGTATTTGAAATTATTTCAATATTTCATCTAACCGATTAAGCATTTTTATCCAGCTTGGGTGAGCGCCCATTTGTTTAGCAATATCCTCATCAACGGTTTGGTGTAGGGTGAGTTTGGTTTTACTGCCTAACTCCTCGAACGTAATGGTTAAAAGCGTTTCTGCCGGCCATTCCGGGTGCATTCCAATAGCAGCAGGATCAACGGGGTTGCCATTTTCATCAGCAACTGCCACGGTTTGAACCAACCGTACAGGAAAAATCACTTCCTGGTAAGTGCCGATACACCAGCAATGCTTCATGTCAGGCGAAGTAATGCACGAATGGAAAGTACCACCGGGCCTTATATCAATACTTTTGAACTCAATGGTGCACCCATCAGGTGCATACCAGCGCAATAACTGCTCAGGATCGGTCCATGCTTTAAATACGAGTTCGCGCGGGGCGTTAAAAATGTGTGTGATCAGCACTTCCTTTTTAGTGCTGCTGGTTGTTTCATTTACGTTTTTCATCTTCTGCTTTATTAGTTTGTACTTCTTCTAAATAGTTTTCCAGGGATTTGAATCTTGAGGCCCAGTGTTTCTTATATTGGTCAACCCAATCAGCTACTTCATTAAGTTTTTCAAGCCTGGCTTCGCAAAAATGTTCGCGGCCTTCACGCCTTACTTTTATCAGCTCACATTCTATTAATATTTTAATATGTTTGGAAACTGCCTGCCGGGTCATGTCGAAAGTTTCGGCCACAGTATTTAAATTTAATGGCCGCTGTGCTATCTGGTTAATGATCTCCCGTCGGGTTGGGTCTGCTATGGCCTGGAATACGTCTCTTCTCATATTTTATTTAAATAGGCAACTTATTGGTTGCGAATATATAGGCAACTTTCCGGTTGCGCAAATGTTTTTGAAAATATTTTCAAATTATAGGGGAATAAGGTTGACTTTCCAATTCAGAACACATCAATTTATAGCTAACTTTGCACAACAATGAACAAATTCGAAATCGAACATCCGAAATCCGAAATCAAAAGTTACCGGCACATCTTTTTCGATCTCGATCATACCATTTGGGATTTTGATAAAAACGCCGAAGAAACATTGCATGAGCTGTATGAGATTTACCGGCTAAACGAAATCGGTTTACCATCCGCAACTTTATTTATTGAAACCTACACGCGTAATAACCATCAGTTGTGGGCCGAATACCATACTGGGAAGATCACTAAAACGGAATTGCGCGAAACCCGTTTTAAGAGAACATTTTTAGAACTCGGCGTTCATCCGGATATATTGCCGGTAGCATTTGAAGACGATTATGTGAAGCTTTGCCCTACAAAAACCAACCTTTTTCCCCATGCACACGAAACGCTGCAATATCTGCAAGACAGGTATACGCTTCACCTTATATCAAATGGGTTTAAAGAATCGTCTGAATTAAAAATAGGCAATACCAATATCGGCCAGTATTTTCAGCACATCATTATATCCGAAGTAGTAGGCGTTAATAAACCCGATAAAGCCATATTTGAACACGCCTTAAGTTTAGCAAATGCTGAAAAACACGAAAGCCTGATGATAGGCGATAGCCTTGAAGCTGATGTTTATGGTGCATTAAACTTCGGCATAGATGCAATTTATTTTAATCCCTTTAATGCTTCCAAACCAGATGATGTACCTGTACAGGTAACCCATTTAAAGGAATTGATGCTGATATTGTAACATAGCTCAATCGGATAAGCAAATGCCCGATTAAACTTTGTATATGCGCGGAATCTATTTTGCGAGTTTTATAAGATTTTGCCCTGTTTCCCGTTCCAAATAACATTAATTAGGTACCTTTAATCATGAACCTTGCTGAAGAGCGCCATACAATTGACGCCTTATTAGACGATTATCGTGCTAAACTGGACACCATTCCGGATGAACTGTTTACAGAAACACCGCCGGATGGGGGATGGTCTTATGCTGAAGTATACTCACATATCCTTAAAGCTACCCTAAGTTCATCAATAGCTTTGGAGCGCTGCGCACATGGCAATTGCGAGCCAACTAAAGAGGGATTAAACATTCGGGGATGGTTTATGATGCTTACAGGCGGCTTTCCGCCAATAAGAGTAACGATGCCGAGGGAATTGGCTGAAAAAATGCCTGCCGAAAAAATAAGCAAAGAAGATGCCCGTAATCTATTGATCAAATGCCGTAAACGTGTGGATGATACCTCACCCTTGGTAAAAGGTTCATCTAAAATTCCGCGCATCAGGCACCCGAGACTGGGCATGCTTAATGCGAGGCAGTGGTTTAAATTTATCCGCATTCATTTAAGTCATCATTTAAAGCAATTGATTCGGATTGAAAAAAAATTTCAAAATAAATGAAACCTTTTACATTTAACGCAGTCTTAACAATTAAATAATCTGATTGGCAGATATTTGTAAAAATTGTAGCAGATGCATTTTGAGTTCGCATACATGGTTGTTGGTAGCTTACTATTCCTGGTAGTAGTATTCTACGTAAGCCCCTTTGAGCTAAAAGTTAATGACGACGACGAAGAAGAAGATTAATCGTTGCTTGTATAATTCGCTTATAATTTACCGGTATATTTTACCGGGTGGAAAAATATCCCCTCTAATTTAATGGCAAAACGCGAAGTTGATATTGTCGTAATATCCGACGTGCATCTAGGCACTTATGGATGCCACGCCAAAGAACTGCTCAAATATTTAAAGAGCATTAAACCCAAAATTCTTATTCTTAACGGCGATATTATTGATATATGGCAGTTTAGTAAATCGTACTGGCCCGAAACACACATGAAGGTGGTGCGGCGTATTTTAAAATTTGTAACCGAAGGCGTACCTGTTTATTATTTAACCGGCAATCATGATGAGATGCTGCGCAAATTCGCCGATTTTAACCTTGGTTCTTTCCAGTTACTCAATAAGGTAATATTAGAGATAGACGGTAAAAAAGCCTGGATATTTCATGGTGACGTGTTTGATGTTACTATGCAGTATTCCAAATGGCTTGCAAAATTAGGCGCTGTGGGTTATGATACACTGATCATCATCAATAGTATCTGTAACTGGTTTTTAACTGCAATGGGAAGGCAGAAAATGAGCTTTTCACAAAAAATAAAAGGCCGGTTTAAGGAAGCAGTAAAATTCATCAATCAGTTTGAGCAAACCGCAGCCGATCTGGCTGTTGATAAAAATTATCAGTATGTAATTTGTGGGCATATTCACCATGCCGAGATCAGGCAGATTGAGTCGACCGAAAAAACAGGTTCTGTTACTTATTTAAATTCGGGCGATTGGGTGGAGAGCCTTACCTCGCTCGAGTATCATAACGGCCACTGGACAATATTTAAATATGAGCCCGCTAACTTTAACAACGATGCCGATGAAGAAGACAAAACCGACGCCGAAGACCTTGATGCCCGGCTGGATGTAAAGGTTTTGCTCGAAAGGTTCAAACAGGAAGCAGGATGATGTTTTGTTACAATGTTGTAAAGTTTTAGCGTTTAATCCCCTCATCACTTTTATAAAACAAAAATTTTAATGTTCCTTTGGAATATCTATTGTAAAGCAGAACGTTGAACTGGCAATTTTCAATTCAACAACATTTCAGCCTTACAACCTTTCAACATCTAACATGAAAATATTATACGCTATACAGGGAACAGGCAACGGCCATATCAGTCGTGCCCGCGAAATTGTGCCGCTGCTGCAACAGCATGGTGAAGTAGATCTGTTAGTGAGCGGCACCGAAGCTGAAGTTACCTTGGCACAGCCGCTTAAATATAAATTTCATGGTTTTAGCTTTGTTTTTGGTACCAATGGCGGGGTTGATAATTGGGCTACTTTTAAACTGATGAATCTTCCACGACTTTGGAAAGATATCCACAGCCTGCCCTTAAAACAATACGATTTAATAATAAACGATTTTGAGCCGGTTAGCGCCTGGGCTTGCAGGCTGCAAAAAATACCATCAGTATCATTAAGTCACCAGTGTTCATTTGTTTCTCAAAATACGCCTCGTCCGGCAAAATGGAGCTATGCCGAATGGCTGTTTAAGTATTATTCGCCAACAACTTATCATATAGGATTCCACTTTGAGCGTTATGCTGATTTTATCCATACCCCCGTTATCCGTAGCGAGATCAGAAATCTGCAAACTTCAAACCTGGGTCATTATACAGTTTACTTACCAGCTTATGATGATAAAACACTTACGCGGTTGCTAAACAAAGCTGATAGGGTACAGTGGCAGATTTTCTCCAAACGGCAAAAAACGCATTACCGTGAAGGTAATGTTGAGATATTTCCGGTAAACAATGAAGCTTTTAACAGTAGTGTGGCCAGCTGTGAGGGTTTATTGACCGGTGGCGGATTTGAAGGCCCTGCGGAAGCGCTTTTTCTTCAGAAAAAAGTATTAATGATCCCCATGAAAGGTCAATATGAGCAGCAATGTAATGCCCTGGCGGCTTCAAAACTCGGCGTACCAGTTATCCACGAAATTGACGACCAGTTTATTTACCACATAAACAACTGGATAAGCAATGATAAAAAAGTGCTGGTAAACTTTCCCGATGAAACAGCACAGATAGTGGCTGATATGGTAAAACGGTACGCAAAACAGTAGAATGTTGTAGAGACGCAATACCTTGCGTCTCTGGTCAATGGATCTTGCTAATCTCTTACAAGACACAAAGTATTGTGTCTCTACAATAAAAATTGCTAGCTGGAACCAATTTCTTAGCGCATTTGTGCTAATTTCGCCTCGCAAATAAAGGCTTTGGATGATAAGGGTTTTTAAAGCGCTCAATCCGCTTAATATTTTATGGCTTATAATAATACTTGTTGTTTCGCGGGCAGGCTATTTATTTAATGCTCCCGGTAATACGACTTTTGCCTTTGCGGAACCATTTGCTAGGTTACTGATTGTACCCGGCACTTACATCAACCCAACTTTAACCATTTATAATGTTTTATTAGCCGGGGCGATTGTGCTTGCACAGGCGTTGTTGTTAAACCACCTTGTAAATCATTATAACCTACTTGGTAAACCTACATTTTTACCTGCCTTAATGTACATTACTGCAACAGCTTTATTTACCCCGTTTTTGGTATTGAGCCCACCTTTGATATGCAATTTCATGGTAATATGGATGCTGTTTAAGCTATTCAGCTTTTATAAAAGCAATGATGCCAAGTCCGCAGCTTATGATTTGGGGATGATGGTTGCCATAGGTTCAATAATATACCTGCCATTTATCTATCTTTTTTTAGTGTTGTGGATAGCTTTAATTCTCTTCAGGCCGCTAAACTGGCGAGAAGTAGTGGCGGGGTTAATCGGGTATGCAACTATCTTTTTCTTCCTGGCTGTATATTATTATTTAAACGATAGTTTAGCACAGTTCTACAACATCTGGCTGCCTTTAGGCACAAAATTTCCAGATAGCATTAACATTCATTACATAAGCTATGCGGTGCTTATACCGGTGATAGTTATCCTGGTACTTTGCTTTGTTAAGCTACAGCAGAACTATTTTAAAAGTTATGTGCAGGTACGCAAATCGTTCCAGCTATTGTTTGTTATTTTTTTAATTGCCGCCCTGTCGTTC
>JABDFZ010000090.1:0-11641 GCA_013286325.1 Bacteroidota bacterium
GCTTGACATTTTCACCTTACCCTTCGGAGAAAAGATCATTAATATAATGCGTTACCTGGCAATGGAAATGGATTCTCCTTACAGTGGTGATGAACTGTTGTTCGAGATAATGCATTATGATTTTTTTGACATCCCTCCTATCGAAATTGCAAGGGCAAGCGTGGCGGTAGCAAAAGAAAACTATGCCACTTCACGTAATAATGAACCTAAAACATCTTTGCGCAATTACATAAGCCAAATGCGTACCCCTGCTCAAACCGGGTTATTTGATGAACCGAAAAACTATGGGATGAAGTTTTTGGTAAGTGATATTGATTACCTGTTAAAGTTTTCGGCCAGTAATACTTTGCAGCAGCTATTTCAGCAGGTGATAGCCAAAATGGGAATCCTGAAATACATTATGCAGCAGCCAAATAAAGGATGGTATATGCAGGTACTCACAAATTTCTTTGATTTTTTGAAGGACGAAAGCCGCAAGAATCCTGAAATTAAGCTGGCAGAGCTGATAGCTATCATCCATTTAATGAAAGAAAACAAGATCAGGCTGGCATTAAACCAGGTTATATTTTCGGAAAACGGGGTTAATTTTCTTACAGCTCATGGATCGAAGGGGTTAGAGTTTGAACACGTTTTTTTAATTGGCTGCACAAAAAAAATATGGGATAGTAAGGGCCGCAACTATGGCTTTAGCTACCCGGATACCCTGACACAAGCTTCGGACGATGATATAGCACAAAAAGAAGAATCGCGCAGATTGTTTTATGTAGCTATTACCAGGGCCAAACAGCATTTATCTATCTCTTTTGCTAACAGCGATAATAATGGCAAAGACCAGGAAGCATCGCAATTTGTGGGTGAAATTTTAGCCGATACCGATCTCCAGGTAAAATATCCAATAGTTAATGAAGAGGCTATGATTGAATTTACAGCCCTTCAGTTCAGTGAGGCGGATAAACCCAAAGTTGAGCTGCTTGACAAAAACTATATCGATCTGCTGCTTCAGGATTATACACTTTCCGTAACCCATTTAAGTAATTATCTCGATTGCCCGCTTAGGTTTTATTTTCAGTGTTTAATCAGGGTGCCATCTGGTAAAAGTCCGTCGGCTACATTTGGGCAGGCCGTGCACTGGGCATTAAACAAGGTTTTCCGCAACCTGAAAGATGATGGCAATGAGTTTCCTTTAACTGAGGATTTTATGAAAGAGTTCCGCTGGTATATGTACCGTAACCGGGACTCATTCACTAAAGAAGATTTTAAGCTGAGGCTGGATTATGGTGAAAAGATTTTGCCTGCGTACTATAACCAAAATATAAATGTTTGGAACAAGGTAGCCGTTACCGAACGCAGTATAAAAAATGTGGAGGTTGAAGGTGTACCAATAAAAGGAAACCTTGATAAAGTTGAATTTAATGGCAAAGAAGTAACCGTTGTTGATTACAAAACAGGTAAGTTAAAGTACGCTAAAGATAAATTCCTCCGGCCAACAACCGACGAACCAAACGGCGGGGATTATTGGCGGCAAGCGGTATTTTATAAAATATTAATAGATAACGATCGCACAATTGATTGGGAAGTGGTAAGTACTATTTTTGAATTTGTTGAACCTGTTGGCGAAGATGAATACCATAAAGAAAAAATTGTAATAACGCCGGAAGACACTAAAGAAGTAACCGATCAGATAAAAACAGTGTATCAAAAAATAATGGCACACGATTTTAATACTGGCTGTGGCAAAAAAGAATGCGACTGGTGCCATTTTGTAAAAAGCAATTTTAAACAGGTGGGCAATGTGATGCAGGAGGAAACTGATTAAATAGATTACATTTTTAAATTAATCATAGATAAAAATAATCCAGAGCACAAAGTATTTCTACAGATAATCATTTTATGAAACACTTATTATTATTCATTCCTGTATTCTTTATTTTAAAAGCCCCGGCGCAAACCACTATTAAACAGGATGCAGCCATTAGGCAAATGGTTGACGAGGTGTCGTCAAAAAACATTGAAGCGAATATCCGTAAACTGGTAAGTTTTAAAAGCAGGCACACTTTAAGCGATACCACCAGCAAAACCGAGGGCAGCGGTGCTGCACGTAACTGGATAAAGGCTGAAATGGAAAAGTATGCCTCCCAATCGGGTGGAAGGATGACAGTTCAGTTCGACACTTTTACTCAGCCTAAAGGCTCGCGTATTGATAAACCTATGCATCTTAAAAATGTATTGGCTATTTTAAAAGGGACTGACCCGAATGATACCAGGGTTTATATTGTATCTGGTCATTACGATTCGCGGGTAAACGATGTAATGAATGCCAATGCTGTTGAACCTGGCGCTAATGATGACGCCTCCGGAACAGCAGTATCAATGGAACTGGCACGGGTAATGGCTAAATGCTCATTCCCATCAACCATTATATTTATGTCGGTTGTAGGTGAAGAGCAGGGGCTTTACGGTTCAACAAATGTTGCCAAGCGTGCAAAAGCCGAGAAATGGAATGTTGACGCTATGCTGAATAATGATATTGTAGGCAATACGCATGGTATGGAAACCGATTTGAAGGATAACCGCAGTGTGCGTGTTTTTAGCGAAGGGGTGCCTTCGACTGCTGCAGGCAATGAACGACAAATAGCTGGTTTGATTGCATTAGGCGGCGAAAATGATAGTCCGTCGAGGGAGTTAGCAAGATATGTAAAAGAAACTGCCGAACGCTATGTCGACCAGCTTGATGTAAAACTGATTTACCGCCGTGACCGCTATCTGCGTGGTGGGGACCATGTACCATTTTTATTGCAAGGATTTGCAGCGGTGCGGTTTACTGAGATGAATGAAGATTTCAACCGTCAGCACCAGGATATCCGCACCGAAAAGGGAGTTGAATATGGCGATCTGCCCGATTT
Organism: Bacteroidota bacterium; assembly: GCA_013286325.1. Classification (GTDB taxonomy): domain Bacteria; phylum Bacteroidota; class Bacteroidia; order Sphingobacteriales; family Sphingobacteriaceae; genus Mucilaginibacter. The sequence goes on from JABDFZ010000090.1 coordinate 2,904, forward strand.
TGTAGATTTTAATTATGTACAAAAAGTAGCCCGCATGAATCTTTCAGTACTTGCAAATCTCGCCATGGCGCCTGCCGAACCTGAAAATGTAGGTGTAGTTACCAGTGATTTAACCAATAAAACAGTGTTAAAGTGGGAAAGCCCCAAGGCAGGCAAAAAACCAAAGGGTTATTACGTGCTGATGCGCGAAACTACCAGTCCATATTGGGAAAAGAAGTTTTATGTAGAAGGTAACGGGTTATCACTTAATTATTCAAAGGATAATTACTTCTTTGCTGTACAATCAGTAGATGCTGATGGGCACGAGAGCTTGCCGGTATATCCGAAGCCGGTGCGTTAGACATTAGTTAATTAGAGACGTATGGTCTTGGGTTGAGATTGACTCAATTAACAAAAAAGTGGGTTTACATTGGGTTTACACAATTCAATGTAAACCAAAGTATAAATATCTGACAATCAATTACTTGAAGTGGATTTTGAAAAAAAAGCAGGGTTTACACTTTTGTAGAAATATTACTGGCTAAAGGTCAATCCATAAGTGACGCGGCACTAGTCTCTAAATACCACTAGCCTCTGGTCTCTGATTAACTAAGCTCTAATCAACCAACCCCTACTTCACACTTCTTTTCAATACAATAAAGTATCCGGCAACAAAAACTATTATTGCTATTGCAAGGCTTACCCAGGTATCTTTTGTAAACATTTCAACGGTTATCTGTGGTACTGTTGCCCCTGCAGAACCATGTTTTGCTTGTTGCAGGGCCCTCATTGCCATCATAGGGTGCGAGTATGGGAACAGATATGCATAGTCCCAGTTGTTTGATGCTAAAATACTGCCGGTAATAGTACATACAAACCCGATACCCATCGGCTTTAAAAAATCGCGGAATAAAAGGCTAAGCAAAAACTGTATGGATAATATGCCTAAGGAAGCCAGGAAAAATTTGAAATAAAGCTGGGTTAACAGGCTTGCAATATTGTATTCGTTAAATTTTAAACCGGGCTTTAATACGCTTAATAAATTACCAAAGCCAAGCGTAAACAAAACGAATAATGCCAGGCAAAAGAATACAAGAAAAAAAGCATAAAAGTATTTGGCCGCGTATACAGACATTTTCGATATCGGTAAGCTAAAAAGAGTTTTCCAGGTATCGTTCTTATGCTCAATGTTATTTACCGAATAAGCAATAAAAATAATGAGCATGGGCAATAGCAATAAGCCCATTATCCCCAATATAGCACCGGCAAACTGAAGCCAAAGCATCATTGGTGGAGTATTAACAAGGTGTTCGCTTTTAACAAAAAACCCAATAAACAATAAAAGGCAAAGCAATAGCGGTAATAAAACTGCGCTCCAAAAACCCATGGTTTTGCGCGTTTTATAAAATTCTGACCGGAATGATAGTATAAATCCTTTCATGGCTTAGGCGTTTTGGGTTATGGCTAAGAATAATTTTTCCAGGTCTTTTTGTTGCTTGTTAATGCTGTATATAGTGTACCCGTTTTGGTTTAGTAAAGTATTTATTTCGCCCATATTTTCTTTTGATGTGTAAGGGACATATAAATGATGATCATTAACATCGGCTACGGTAATGTTGTTTTTGTTTAAAAAGTTAGCAGCATCAACAGTACGGTCTGTTTCAATTTGAACAAGAGGCTGACTTAATGCTTCCAGATCTTTAATGCTCCCCTGAAATAATAATTCGCCATGATTAATGATCCCGACATGTGTGGCCATTCTTTCTATCTCAGCTAATAAGTGGCTCGATATAAAAACAGTTTTTTTATGCTCTGTTACCAGGCGGATCAGTAATTCACGAACCTCGATGATCCCGTTAGGGTCAAGTCCGTTGGTGGGTTCATCAAGTATAAGTAGTTTGGGGTCTGATAATAATGCTAAAGCAATACCAAGGCGTTGTTTCATGCCCAGTGAGTACTGGCCTGCTTTTTTGTATGCCGCATCAGTTAAATGCACCAATTTCAGCATTTCTTCAACACGGCTTTCAGGAATCTGCAATAACAATGCCCGGTTTAGCAGGTTTTCCCTCCCGCTTAAATGAAGATATATGGCAGGTTGCTCTATAAGTGAGCCTATTTGCGAAAGTATACTAATGCGGTTGCTTTGCAGCTCCTGATCGAAAATATGAATGCTGCCCTCCTGCGTTTTAAGCAGGTTGAGCAGCAATTTAATTGTAGTAGTTTTTCCGGCTCCGTTAGGCCCCAGGAAACCATATATGCTTCCTTCAGGCACCTGTAAGGATAATGACTTAACAACTGTTTGGTTGCCAAATGTAAAGGTTAGGTCTTTGGTACTGATTACCATATTTTTTCTTTAGCTACTGCGCATACAGTTTTTACTAAACTAACGCTTTTGTAAAATAATGAAGTAGCATGAGATGTTGTACCAACAATAGTTGCTCCTTTTTGTTGAAACTGGTAGCTTACTCCCATTATTAATGCGAATAATACCGGAACCAGTAATAAGATAAAAGGATTCGAGTTTTTGATCAGCGTTTTCATTGTGTGTGATTTGATGATACAAAGGAATATTAAAAAAATTACCTGCTAAAAACAATTAGACCAACACACAGGATTCATAGATAAACCACCTAATATCAGCAGCAACCAGTTCGTCGGGTTTTTAAGCCTGTTTATCGACAAAACTTTGTGCTATATATAATATAAATGCTATAACCCTGTGTAAATAGTATCTTAGGTGTGATGAAACCATCATCCCGATATAATCTGGACAAACAGGAAATAAACCGGCCTATGATAGCTTCATTGCCATTAAAAACGGCGAAGCCCTCTTGAATGCCTATGAAAAACAAATTATAACACGAAAAAATAATTTACTTTAATGAAAAAAAGCTGGCAAATTTTTTGGCATATATTTATTTGGGTTTTCTTAGTCGGCTTCTTTGGGTATATCGTTCACGCAAACGCTAAGCTAAGTACCGACTATATGCTGGTGCTTTTACTTTATAGTGTTATCGATATCGGCCTGTTTTATGTTAACTATCTTTCCCTTATTCCAAGATTCCTGAATAAAAAATTATATAGCAAATATGCGGTAGCTATAGTTGTAGTATTAGTTGTATTTGGAGTTGGCAAATATGGCATCGGATTACTTTTAAAACCCTATGTTTTAATACATAATAAAACAGAAGTAATCGGTTTTGGGGAGTTTTTTTTAAGCACTACTATAACCAACCTGATATTTTTATTGCTGAGCGCCGCTTTGAAATTCACTGTTGATTGGTTTTTGAATGAGCGCATACAACGCGACCTTGAAAATCAACGGCTTACCGCCGAACTCGCTTTTTTAAAATCGCAGATCAACCCCCACTTTTTATTTAATTCGTTAAACAGTATTTATTCACTGGCTTATCAGCGGTCGGCCACCACGCCGGAAGCTATCCTGAAATTATCGGAGATCATGCGTTATATGCTGTATGAGTGTAACGACAACAAGGTTGATCTGTCTAAAGAATTACAGTACCTGCAAAATTATATCGATCTTCAAAAAATAAGGTTTAGCGATAAAGCCTATATTGATTATAAGGTTGAAGGAGTGATCCAAAGCCAGCAGATAGTACCTTTGCTGCTTATTGCATTTATTGAAAATGCTTTTAAACATGGGATATCAAGTGATCCGCTTACACCAATCCGTTTACTTATTGATGTTGACGAAGAACATTTGCATTTTTACATACAAAATAAAAAGCACCATAATAACCGCGATGCGTCAGGTGGAATTGGCTTAAATAATGTTAAGCGCAGGCTTAACCTGTTGTATCCGGGTAAATATAATTTGGATATCCAGGACGAAACAGATACATATACCGTTGAATTATCTTTAGTTTTATAAAATGATCAGATGTCTTATAGTTGACGACGAGCCTTTAGCATTGCATATACTGGAAGACTATATATCAAAAATCCCGTTTTTGCAATTGGTTAAGGCTACTACCAACCCAATTGAAGCGCTTACCCTGGTACAGGAAAAACTTGTCGATCTGGTTTTTTTGGATGTGCAGATGCCCGAACTTACAGGGATCCAGTTTTTGAGGATAGCTAATGGCAAGGCTAAAGTTATTTTAACCACTGCCTATTCGCAGTATGCCCTTGAAGGTTATGAGCTTGATGTAATTGATTACCTGCTTAAACCAATTGCATTCGACCGTTTTTTTAAATCGGTACAAAAAGCACAGGGGGTTCTGCAACCGACCGCCGCTCCAATACAGCCCGAACCTGTTCAACAGCAGCAACAGCCGCAGCATGATTTTTTAAGCGATTTTATATTTGTTAAAACCGAGCATAAAATTCAGAAAGTTTACCTGAACGATATTCTTTTTATCGAAGGGTTAAAGGATTATATTTCCATATTTACACCTGCCGAACGGATCATCACCCTTCAAAACATGAAGAAAATGGAAGATGCATTGCCCGAAAGGCATTTTATCAGGGTGCATAAATCATACATTGTATCTATCAATAAAATTGACAGCATTGAACGCAGCCGTATTTTTATTGGTGATAAGGTTATCCCTGTAGGCGATACTTATCGCGAAGAGTTTTTTAAGATTATTGACGGTAAGAATATTTAAGAGAGTCCTAAGTCTATAGTAGAAAGCCTTGAGTCAGTCTTGTTTTTGACTTTGGACTAATGACTCAAGACTTCAAATTTCACCCCTGTCCGAGCTTTTTCTTTATCCCTTTCTCAGCCTCTTTCAACAGATCTTCAATTGATCTTCCGTCTGGTTCTATAGGTGGTAAAACCTCCCAGGTCATACTTAGAAATGTATTTAAAGGAAACTGGCCGTAACGTACCATCTTCCACGAATTATTGATAGCAACGGGTACAATCAGCGCTTCCGGGCATTTTTTAAGTAAAGTGGCCACGCCGCCTGCCTGGAACATTTTTACTTTTCCGTCCGGAGAACGTGTTCCTTCAGGGAATATCATTGCAGACCACTTGTTTTCTTTCATCCGCATGCCAAGTTTGGCAATTTCGGTGATGGATTGGCGCGAATCCTTGCGATCAATATTGGCCGCCCCACCGTGGCGCAGGTTATAAGAAATAGAAGGTATCCCCTTTGCAAGTTCAATTTTAGAAATAAATTTAGCGTGGTATTTCCGCAGGTACCATATCAATACCGGAATATCGTAAAGACTCTGGTGATTAGCCACAAAAATCATCGGACGTCCTTCAGGCAAATTCTGTTCATTTTTAAAGGTGACTATATCGCCCAGCACATAATAAGAGCATACCAGGAAAAAATTCAGCGCATCAACCGACCGTTTGTGTGCACGATAACCAAATGCATTAAAACAGAGCCATTGTATAGGGTGAAAAATAAGTAGCAACAAGCCAAAACAGATGTAATGGATTGGCGATAAGATATATCCGAAAAGCTTTCTCATAAAAGCATCAAAGTTATTAAAAAGTCCGAAAGTCGGTAAAAACTGAAAGTCTGAAAGATATAAATGTTTAATTCTACACTGTCTTAATTAACTCAATTTACCTTCTGTTATCAGCAACTGTACCTTTAAAACAGCGGCAACCGTCATGGAGTCGGTTATTTCGCCGTTGCAAACCATTTCGTATACTTTTTTGAAGGGCAGCTTATGAACAATCAGCTGTTCTGTATCTTCAGGTTCGGCTTCAAATTGCTGCAGATCGCGGGCGAGATAAAGTATACTCAATTCATCGCTTACCGAATTGGAGAGATGCAGGCGTTGAATCTCCGTCCAGTTTTGGGCTTTCAATCCTGTTTCTTCCAACAACTCGCGCTTAGCAGAAGCAAGCGGATCGGTCCCAACAGGACCGCCGCCTTCGGGCATTTCCCAACTATATTGCCCTAATGCAAAACGAAACTGTCCAACCAGGTAAGTATTCAACTCATCATCCAAAGGCAAAACGCCAATAGCAATATTTTTAAAATGAATTTTGCCATAAATACCCGGATTGCCTGATGGATTGATTACCTGGTATTCAGTTAAACTTATCCAGGGGTTATCATAAACAGCTTTTTCTGATGTTATTTTCCAGGGATTTTCTTCAGGATGGTGCATGGGATAAAAATAGCAAGATTATTTAATCCGGTCGGTAAGTACATATCGCCCCTGCAAATCTTCCTTCTCGGCAACCATGTTCCAATAATCAATTAAATATTTACGAACAGATTTTGGCAATGTCTCAAAGGATTTGTCCCATGTTACAGTATACTTGTCGTAATCAAGTTCAGGTACATGCACCCTGAAAACATATTTTGCATTTTTATAATGCACCATCATCTTCCACGTTGACCCATCACCTCTATCGGGATCAAGCTGGTAGACAAAAATGCTTTCAAAAAGTCCGTCCTTATCTATGTCTACTATTTTGGTATAAGTATATCTAAGTAACACGTTAAGGCCCGAGAAATCTTTGATCTCCCAATCTTTAACAAACGCTCCGTTGTGCTGGGTATAGCCGAACCCAAAGATGGATACTCTACTTGTTTCTTCGGTTTTGGTTAAAATATACAAGTGCAGTCCTGCAGCATCCTTAAACTCATAAGCATCGATAAGTTTGCCTGTGTACGAAACAGGAATTTTACCATGCAGAATTTCCTTTACATACATTTGGGCTTTACCCAATTGCGAGCATAATAAAGCAAAGAATAACAGGATTAAGGATTTATTGAACACTGGCAAAGAGGTTTACCAAAGCTACTAATTACTGCTTATCTCCCAAAAGCCCAGATCAAAAACTTAGGCATTGCTTTGGCCCAGGTTTCGGTGTTATGGCTCCCGCCTACCATTTCGAGGTATTGAACATCGGCAGGGCGGTTAAAACCTTTGTTTTCGAGTTCTTTTATAAGATCGACAGTGTCGTCGATAGAATCTATAATACCGTTTTTGTTACGGTCGCTGGTTTCATCTTTAGTACCTGTTTGCAGCCAGATCTTAATATCGGGTTTTTCTGCTGTATCTTTTACGATATTATGCATTATGCGGTCGGCCTCGGTATAACCTTTTGAAAGATCTTTGCTTCTCCACCAAAAAGAGCCAGAGAATACGCCTGTTTTATCAAACAGATCGGGATTATTCCAGGCAATATCCAATGCTGATAATCCTCCTAATGAAAATCCTGCAAAAACGGTTGAATTAAATTGCTCAATTCCTGTTAATTTGGTAATTGCAGGCAATAGTTCAGTTTTTATAAATGCCGTATATAATGCTGCTTTCGATCCGCGCTTTTTAAAATCGGGCTTACCGGCTGTTCCATATTCCAACAAACGTTCTTCGCCGGCATGTATAGCTACAGTTAGCAAAGGTTTTATCCTGTTGGCACTCATTAAATCTTCCAATGTGTCTTTTAGCTGAAGGCTTTCAGCTTCCTGCCCGTCGTTCATTAATAATAAATTCAGGGGCTCGGTAATATCATTATCTTCAGGTATCAGCAGTGTGCAAGTCACATCGCGCTTAAGCACATCCGATTTTATTGTTATGTTATTTTCAGTGATAGCTATCTCCATCTCCTGCCAGTTCGCGTACATCTCTATTCTAAATTAATTAAGGATGCAAATTTACGTTTATCATTTAACAATCAGAAAATTTGGCGATTTGATGAGATTGATTTGATAATCCTGCCAATTTTGAAGATGATTTGATTTGATGATTTGGCAATTTGATGATTTGAAAATGTCAACTGCACCCTCTTTCCAAAAAACGAGCGTGTTGCAAACCGGCTAGCGCCTTGTCACTTATAAATTGACGTTTAGCCAGTAATATTTATACAAAAAGTGTAAACCATGTTTTTTTTCAAAAATACACGTTAAGTAATTGATTAACAGATATTTATAACGATGTAAACCATGAAAAATGGAAACCATGTGTAAACCCACTTTTTTGTTAATTGAGTCAATCTCAGCCCAAGACTATACGTCAATTTGTGGTTGACATAACATTAGGTCTTCAACTATCAACCGCGTACTCATCTTCAAATCGACACATCACCAAATTTTCAAATTTTATTCATCCTCGAATTATCTCATTTTCAAATCTTCAAATTAAAATGTTGCCTTTTTCAAACAAACCCCTTAACTTACAATCTGAAAAGTAAACAGAATTATTTTGACTGAAAAATATCACCGCTGGTATTCGCCAAATCTAAATACCGAACTTGAGATGCTGGTTTTTGGCGACCGGGGCTATCCTGTGATCCTGTTCCCTACATCGCAGGGTAAGTATTATCAAAATAAAGATGAGGGACTGATTGACAGTGTACGCTGGTTTATTGACGAAGGGCTCGTAAAAATATATTGTCCCGATAGTTTGGACTGGCTCACCTGGTATAATAAAGGGGTACATCCTGCCGACAGAGCGCGCAATTATGCCTGGTATGATAAAATGCTTTATGATGAGCTTGCTCCCTGGGCTATGCACGAAACCGGGGTAAATAAAGTAGCAACTGCTGGTTGCAGTTTCGGGGGCTATCATGCTGCAAATTTCGCATTGAAGCATCCTGATAAAGTGGGCAATTTGTTTAGCATGAGCGGCGCTTTTGATATGCGGCAGTTTACCGACGGATATTATGATGATAATGTATTCTACAACAATCCGGTGGATTTTTTACCCGGAAGCAATCAACCTGAACTTTGGCAGATGAATATAATTTTAGGCACTGCCGAGCATGATGTTTGTTTAGGTGACAATCAATGGCTATCGAACATTATGAACCAGAAACA
>JABDFZ010000090.1:11651-14827 GCA_013286325.1 Bacteroidota bacterium
GTTTCCACATTATTTGTCAACTATTAGATAGAGACTAGAGATTCGAAAAAAAAGAATTAATAATATACCCTACAAAAAACATACTACCCATGAAAAAAATAGGCATCTTATTCGGACAGGAAAAATCATTCCCCCAGGCATTTGTTGACCGTATCAATCAAAAGGCCGAGAAAAATATAAGCGCAGAGTTTGTGCGCATTGATAAAGTAATGCAGGCAGAACCGCTGGACTATGCGGTTATTGTAGACCGCATCTCGCAGGATGTGCCGTTTTACCGGGCTACCTTGAAAAATGCTGCAATATGCGGGACTGCGGTAATAAACAATCCATTTTGGTGGAGCGCAGACGAAAAATTCTTTAACAATGCGCTGGCCGTAAAAATTGGTGTGCCGGTACCAAAAACCGTTATCTTGCCATCAAAAGAACATCCTGATGATACCACAGGTGAATCGTTCCGCAACCTCGCCTATCCATTGGACTGGGAAGGTATTTTTCATTACGTAGGTTTTCCGGCTTATATGAAACCGTTTGACGGTGGCGGCTGGAAGGAAGTTTACCAGATAAACAACCTGGATGAAATGTGGGATAAATACAATAAAACCAAGCAGTACGTAATGATGCTGCAGGAGGAAATTATTTTCGAAGATTATTTCCGCTGTTATTGCATTGGCGGCAAGCATGTACGCATTATGCAATACGAGCCGCGCAACCCGCATCATTTACGGTATGAGCATGGTAAAGCTCCTGCCGAAAAGAAGTTATTGGAAACAGTAAAGAATTACGTAATCAAGCTGAATAAGTATTTGGGGTACGATTTTAATACAGTTGAGTTTGCTATACGCAATGGCGTACCTTATGCTATTGATTTTTGCAACCCGGCACCTGATGCAGAGGTAACCAGCGTGGGCCAGGAAAATTTTGACTGGGTAGTTGAAACCGCTGCCGATTATGCAATAGAGCGTGCTAAAAAACAAAAAGACGATCAGGATAATTTAACCTGGGGCGAATATGTAAAAACAAGCGCAGCGAAAGAGCATCTTTTATCATCGGAGAAAAAAGTAGAGAAGAAGGCTGATAAAAAAGAAGTAAGCGCAGGGGCTATTGATCATGATATTGCAGCAGAAAAGAAAGTTGCAAAACCTAAAAAAACAGCTGTGAAAAAATAAGTCCCTATCATGCCGAATTTATTTCGGCATCTCAAAGGACAGTTAACCCACATGCTGGTCACCCTGCATGTGGGATGCTGAAACAAGTTCAGTATGACATTTTTGTATAACAAACCAACCAATTATAAAGGCAATTAGAGATGAATGAGTTTACCTTAGGTGTAGAAGAAGAATTCATGGTGGTTGACCCTGTAAGCAGGGAGTTAAAATCGCATGAGCAAAAGATAGTGGATAGCGCCCAGAAGATACATGAGGACCAGGTAAAGGCCGAAATGCATCAGGCGGTAGTTGAGGTAGGCACACACATTTGCCACAATACGGATGAGGCACGTAAAGAAGTCAGCAAGCTGCGCGGCACAGTTGCACAGTTAGCCGGCGACATTGGCTTACGCATTGGCGCTGCGGGAACGCACCCGTTTTCGCACTGGCAGCACCAGCTAATAACCGACCATCCGAGGTATTTCGAAATTGTGGATGAATTGCAGGAAGCTGCCCGGTCCAACCTTATTTTTGGGTTGCATGTGCATGTGGGCATCCAATCGCGCGATATGGCGATCCATATTGCTAACCAGGTACGATATTTTTTACCACACGTGTATGCGCTATCAACCAATTCACCGTTTTGGGAAGGACGTAATACCGGTTATAAATCATTTAGGACGAAGGTATTTGACAAGTTCCCCCGCACGGGCATACCCGATTATTTCAGCAGTATTGAGGAATATGATAATTACATAAAGCTGCTGGTAAAAACCAATTGTATTGATAATGCTAAAAAAATATGGTGGGACATCCGCGTACATCCGTTTTTCGAAACTATTGAGTTCCGTATTTGCGATTGCCCTATGCTGATTGATGAAACCATGACCTTTGTGGCATTATTCCAGGCTTTGTGTGCCAAATTATATAAGCTAAGACTGCAAAATATGGCTTTCATTAATTACAACCGCGCCCTTATTAATGAAAACAAGTGGCGCGCCGCGCGGTATGGCATTGATGGCAAAATGATAGATTTTGGCAAAGAAATGGAAGTAAACACGCGATCGTTAATATTGGAGCTGCTTGATTTTGTGGACGACGTTGTTGATGACCTTGGCTGCCGCAATGATTTGCAATACGTGCATAAAATATTGGAACACGGCACAGGGGCCGATAGGCAATTGGCAGTTTATCAGCAAAATAATAACTTTGCCGACGTGGTTGATTATATTACATCACAAACGTTAAAAGGAATTTGATAAAAGATGATACAAACAGAAAAACCGGAAATTAAAGTTGCCATTCTCGATCTGTATGATGGTATAGCCAACGAGGGAATGCGAGGTTTCCGTGAAATATTGCAGCGTTACAAAACAGCTAACGATTTAAATTTAAGCTTCGAAGTGTTCGACGTACGTAAAAAAGTGGAGGTGCCCGGAACTGATTTTGATATTTATATTTCAAGCGGAGGCCCGGGAAGCCCTATAGACAGTGAAGGCACCGAATGGGAGAAAAAATATTTCCAGCTGATTGATAAGCTGGAAGATCATAACCTCTCAAACAAAGCTCAAAAAAAATATGGCTTTTTTGTTTGTCATTCATTTCAACTAATGTGCCGTAAATACCAATTGGGCGATATTAATATGCGCCGTTCGGCTTCGTTTGGGGTTTTACCTATCCATCAAACGCATGCAGCAGTAAATGAACCTGTATTTGAAGGGCTTACCGATCCGTTTTATTCAGTTGACTCGAGGCTTTGGCAGGTGATCAATCCAAATGAAAAGCGTTTTACTGACCTGGGTATGCAGTTACTGGCGATTGAAAAAGAAAGACCGCATGTAGACCTGCCAAGGGCTATGATGGCTATCCGTTTCAGTGATTACTTTTTCTCAACGCAGTTTCATCCTGAGGCTGATGCAATCGGCGTGAAATCACTTTTATTAAAAGAGGAAAAAAAGAAAGAAGTTGTAGCTGAGCATGGCCTTGATAAATACAATGAAATGCTTGAACGACTGGAAGATCCTGATAAAA